>CAZYLX010000237.1:0-5673 GCA_964648595.1 uncultured Acidimicrobiaceae bacterium | reverse complement strand
GACGTGGTCGTCGCCGGCGGCGGACCGGCCGGACTGGGCGCAGCGATGGCGGCCCGCAACGCCGGGGCCGAGCGAGTCCTCGTCGTCGACCGCGAAGCGGAGGCGGGCGGAATCCTCCTCCAGTGCATCCACTCCGGGTTCGGACTCCATCATCTCGGCGAGGAACTGACTGGGCCCGAATACGCCCATCGCATTCTCGAGAACGCTCTCGATGACGGCGTCGACGTTCTGACCAACGCCTACCTACTCGACATCGACAACGATCAGAACCTCAAGGTGCTGTCAGCCGACCATGGGGTTGCGATCCTCGACACCAAAGCCACCGTCCTGGCGATGGGGGCCCGGGAACGCACCCGCGCCGCCATCCGCATTCCGGGCCGAAGGCCCGCCGGCATCTTCACCGCCGGTGCTGCCCAGAGGCTGGTCAATCTCAACGGAGTGCTTCCCGGGCGGCGCGTCGTCATTCTCGGCTCGGGCGACATCGGGCTGATCATGGCCAGACGGCTCACCTTGGAAGGCGTCGAAGTTGCCGGAGTCTTCGAACTGATGTCGCATGCCAACGGCCTCAGCCGCAACATCGTGCAGTGCTTGCACGACTTCGACATCCCACTGCATCTGTCCACCACCGTCGTTGAGATCCACGGCCGGGATCGAATCGAGAAGGTGACCGTCGCCCCGGTCGACGCCCACCTGAACCCTGTATTGGCGCAGGCGTGGGACGTTCCCTGCGACACGTTGCTGGTGTCTGTCGGTCTGATCCCGGAGAACGAACTGTCCCGCGAGCTGCGGTTGCGACTCGATCCGGTGACCTCGGGGCCGATCGTGTCGAGCACGATGGAGACCTCACGCGACGGCGTGTTCGCCTGCGGCAACGTGGTCCACATCCACGACCTCGTCGACTTCGTCAGCGCCGAAGCTGAGTTGGCGGGGGGTCATGCCGGCCGATTCGCCCTCGGAGCCCGCCCTCCCCACGACAACGTGCGGCTGCAACCCGGCGCCAACGTTGCATACTGCGTGCCCCACACCGTCACCACCGACCAGCCCCACACCGTCTACATGCGAGTACGCAAACCGCTCGAGAAGAGCGTGCTCCGGCTGCGCGACACCGAAGGGGGCATCGTCCACGAACGCCGACTGCGGTACGTGGTGCCGGCCGAGATGGTCACCCTGAAGCTCCGTCCCGGCGTGCTCGACGGGTTCCAAGGCGATGCCCTCAACGTCGAGGTGGTCCCCCGGTGAGCACAAACGACCGGACCACCGACAACCCGACCACATACGCCTATCTGTGCATCGGCTGCCCACTCGGGTGCCGGCTCGAGGTCGACGAGGACAACCACGGCGACATCGTCGAGATCCGCGGGTCGTCGTGCCGACGGGGCGACCGATATGCCGAACAGGAGCACACCGATCCCCGCCGAGGTGTGACCACCACGGTGGCGATCAGCGGTGGCCTGTGGCCCCGCTTGCCGGTGAAGACAACGGGCGAGATCCCGAAGGATCAGGTACAGGCCGCTTGTGCGGAGCTACGCCACGTACGGCTGCAGGCACCCGTGAAGATGGGTGACGTACTCGTGCACGATCTGCTCGGCACCGGCTGCGATGTGGTCGCCACCCGTGACATGGCCCTGATCGGCTAGGTAGCCCGTGCGACCTGAGTGGCGGTCGGGGTCAACGACACCACACTGGACCTCCATGTCCGAATCTCGCCCGCTCCTCCCCTGGTCGACGGTTGCCAGAAACCTTCCCGAGCATGCCGACAACCCGGTCCACACCGACGAAGGCGCAAGAGCAGCAGGTTTCGATGCCGCCATCGTTGCCGGCACGACCGTGCACGCCTATCTCACCCACCCGGCGGTTTCGGCGTGGGGTCTGGACTGGCTCGCTCACGGCTGGAGCGAGGTTCGCTTTCTCGCTCCTGTGTTCGACGCCGATTCGGTTGACTGCACCCCGATCGTCGACACCCTGATCGAAGCCCGTGTCGACGGATCGGTTCGGGCGACCCTTGCCGTCTCGCTCGACCCTCCGATCATCGGCCCATCAACCGGTGAGCCTTTGCCGACCATGACCGTCAACCTTGGTGAAGGTTCGGGGACCTACGGCATTCGGGCCGGCGACGACCTCCTCATCTACGCCGAGGCCAACCTCGCCCACCCAGCGGTGTGGTCGACCATCGGCAACACGGTGACGAAGGCGAACTGTGTGACTGGCCCGTGGGTTCATGTTCGCAGCGCCATCACCCATCTTGCCGAAGTTCCAGCCGACGCCATCGTCACCGTCGAATCAACGATCGCCGATCGATTCAGCACGCGAGCCGGTGATCGCGTGATCCTCGACATCCGTGTCAGCGTCGAGGGAACGGGCGTCGCAATCATCGAACACGAGTCGATCATCCGGCTCCACGCCAACTGAGGCACACGGCCCATCTCGGGCATCGTCACATCGAGGAGCACGAGCGAGACCTCGCCCTGCCATTCCCGGAACGTCTCGATGGCCTGTTTCCCGTCGACTGCTTCGACTCGCTCGAACGCTGACCACAAAGTACCTTGCGACGCACCGACAGAAACATCTGTCGCCGGAAGATCGAAGGGGAACCATGCAGCTCGAAGGAACGATCGATCCACGCTTCGCCGCACTCGGCGAGGTTCTGCTGCGCCAGCTCGAGTCCGACTACGACCTCGGGGCGTCCCTTGCCGTCGCCGTCGACGGCGAGCTTGTTGTCGACGCGTGGGGCGGATGGGCCGACGAGGCACGAACCACACCGTGGGCTGCAGACACCATCACCAATGTCTGGTCGACGACAAAGACCATGACTGCGCTCTCCGCACTCCTCCTGATCGATCGCGGCCTACTGGACCCAGACGCAACCGTTGCCAGCTACTGGCCGGAGTTCGCGGCAGAAGGAAAGGAAGACATCAGGGTCCGGCATCTGATGTCCCACACGTCTGGCGTGTCGGCATGGG
This sequence comes from uncultured Acidimicrobiaceae bacterium, assembly GCA_964648595.1. Taxonomy (GTDB): domain Bacteria; phylum Actinomycetota; class Acidimicrobiia; order Acidimicrobiales; family SZUA-35; genus SZUA-35. Next base: position 2,713 of record CAZYLX010000237.1, on the reverse strand, counting down.
CCCAACCCATCACCCCGGAAGATGTCCTCGACGACGAGGGGGCAACCGCACGTCTCGCAGCGCAAGCGCCATGGTGGGAGCCGGGTACGAGCTCGGGGTACCACGCCCTCAACCAGGGCCATCTGGTCGGCGAGGTCATTCGCCGCATCGACGGGCGTGGCCTGAAGCAGTTCTTCGCCGAGGAGATTGCCGGGCCCCTCGATGCCGACTTCACGATTGGCTCGCCACCAGAGAACCACGGCCGGATCAGCAACGTGGTTCCTCCTCCCCCGCTCCCGCTTCCTCCTGACCTCGATCCTGAGAGTGTCATGTTCAAGACCTTCACCGGTCCTCTTCCCGATGCTGCGATCGCCCACACCGATGCGTGGCGAGCAGCAACCATCGGGGCCGCAAACGGGCACGGCAATGCCCGTTCGGTGGCGAAGATCCAGGCCGCCATCTCCAATGGGGGAACGTCGCACGGTGTCAGCCTGTTGTCGCCAGCGACGATCGATCGGATCTTCGACGTGCAGTCCGACGGTGTCGACCAGGTCCTGATGGTCCCGGTCCGATTCGGCTTGGGCTACGCGCTTGCCGCTCCCGACAACCTGGTGGGAGTCACCTCGGGCCGGAAGTGCTACTGGGGAGGCTGGGGCGGCTCGTTCGTGCTCAACGACCTCGACAATCGCGTCACCATGACCTACATGATGAACCGCATGCAGGCCGGCCTGGTCGGCAACGACACCAGCAACGCGCTGATTGCGGCGATGGATGAGATCCTGGCCTGAACAGAGCGAAGCAGCGCACCCTCAAAACCGGGCGACAGGCTGGTGGCGGAATATTGCAGAGTCTCACGCGTTCAATGGTGTCCGAGGCCAACACCGAAGGGGGCCGGACATGAAGACCACCGTGCTGGCACCACCTACGTTCGACTGCCATTCTGAGATGGTGATCTGCCACGCTGTCTCGGTGCGACGACTGATCGTCGCGGCCACCTCGACGCTGATCGTCCTGTTGGTGAGCTCGGCGGGCGCCTGGGATGGCGATGTCCCGGGTTGGGAACGCAACGCACTCGAGTTCTTCAATGGATGGCCGGACCAGCTGGAGCCGCTGTTCTGGGTACTTCAACAACCCGGCGTCTTGTTCGCCCCGCTGATTGCCGGTCTCGTGGTTTACTCGAGGACGCACCGATGGCGACATCTCGCGGCCTTTGCCGCTGTTCTCCCCCTCAAGCTGGGAATCGAGAAGGGTCTGGCCAAACAACTTGTCCAGCGCGAACGGCCCTTTGTCTCGATCGGGCCGGAAGTCAACGTTCGCGGTCCAGCCTTCGAGGGCCTGAGGTTCCCGTCCGGTCACACCACCACTGCGTTTGCCCTCGCCATCCTCGTCAGCGCGTTCCTTCCTCCCAGATGGCGCTTCGTTCCGGTGACATGGGCCGTGGTGGTCGTCGATCCCCGCTGCCGGTGTGTGTCGCCATGACTGCGCTGCTCGAGGCTGACGGCTCCACCCATGATTCCGAGGCCGCCCCGCATCCGCATCGAGCCCATGTTCGCTCTCCCGTGGACGTGCTCCGCCTGGTTGCTGCGGTTGGTCTGATCCTGACCGGCCTGGCCATTGCGAACGTCTTCGATTCAGCGTTCCTCGGCCTGAGCGAAGACGGACGAACCAGCACGGCCGACTTTCCCAGTTGGATTGGCGACCTTCCGGCAACCCTCCTCGCCGTCGCGGTGATGACCGGTGCGGCTGCAGCGATCGTCTGGGCGCTGGCAACCGGCCGATTCCGTCGGCTGTTCTTGCTCCTCACCGGCTTCGCCGCCGCGGCAGCGCTGAGCGTCCTGCTCAGCGAAGTCATCTTCAACATGGTCGACGCTGAAGTACGGCAGGCGTTCGACGTTGACGCCCCACTGTTCCGATACGGCCGAAACGGTCGCGATGTCCTTCCCGGAGATCCGCTGCTCGCCGGAGCCGTTGCAATGATCGGAGTGTCCAGCTCGTATCTGCGGCGAGCCGACGGCCGACGCCTCGGTGTTCTGCTCGCTCTCTACGCAGCAGCGTCGGTCATCGCGACCGGAGTGCCAGCGCTGGGCCTCGTCACAGACGTTGGCTCGGGCTTGGCCGTCGCCTCCATACTCTTGCTCGCCAGCGGCCGTCACGATCTGGCCCCGAATGCAGCCGAGATCCGTTCGGCTGCCGATTCGATCGGGCTCCATCTCGACTCGTTGGAACACCTCGACGTCGACGCACGGGCCTCAGCGCCGTGGGTGGGCACGATGAGCGACGGAGATCGCGTGTTCGTCAAGGCATTGGGTCGTGACGAGCGGAGCGCCGATCTGATGTTCCGGGCGTATCGATGGCTGCGCCTACGCAAGACCGGTGATCACCGGCCGTTCGTCAGCCTTCGACGGGCCGTGGAACATGAGGCCCTCGTGTCGCTGCAAGCTGCTGCGCTCGGTATCCGTACACCGAAGACTCTGGGTGTTGCGACCTCCGGCATCGACGGCATGGTCCTCGCCTACGAAGCAATCGACGGCCAGTCTGCCGACCAGGTCGAAGACATCGACGACGATGCGCTCGAGATGATCTGGACCATGGTCAGTCGCTTGCATGCCAACCGAATCGCCCACCGAGATCTGCGGCTCGCAAACGTGTTTCTCGACGCCCACGGCCAACCACTGCTCATCGACTTCGGGTTCTCCGAGCTCGCGGCATCCGACCAACTCCTCGGCACAGACGT
>CAZYLX010000236.1:0-5679 GCA_964648595.1 uncultured Acidimicrobiaceae bacterium | reverse complement strand
CGGCGCCTCGATGATCGGCTGGAGTGGGAATGCATCGACGAGTTGGTCGAAGTACTGAGTGGCGGTTCCTGCGTCGTAGTTCTCGAGGTTGATCGGCCCTCGTTCGGCGTAGAAGGCAGCTGGATCCTCAACAGCGGGAGCGTCAGCGGCCCCATCGGATTCGCCATCGGACGTCTCCTCGGCGGCTTCTTCTTCCGCGGCTTCTGCCATGGCCTCTTCTTGTACGCCCTCTTCTTGCAGGGCGTCGTCGGCCTCGATGGCTTCGGTTGCCATCTCGGCATCCCCGGATGCTGCGTCTTCAACCACCGCAGCGGTGTCTGCATCGCGGTTCGTGGCGCTTGCCGAGAGTGAGGTCTCGGCTGACTCGGCTGCTGACTCATCGGCATCATCGCCACCAAGGGTTGTCACGAAGCCGATGCCACCAACGACCAGGGTGGCGATCGCCGCAGCGCCGATCCAGGAAGGGATGCCCGACGACCGGCGTGCCCGACGATCCGCCAGCGAACTGACCGTCGGTGGGGTGACGGTCTCTGAAACCGCGGCGGAACGCGCTCCGGCGAGCGGGGCGATGGTCGCCATTCGAGGCTGTTGATCGAAGAGGTCGAGAGCAGCATTGATCTGTTGTGCTCCCAGACCGGAAGGAGGAGTCACCAACGCGAGATCAGTGGCTGTGCTGCGGAACGTTTCAACGAGCGCCAGCAACTGCGGGTCGGCATCGACTCGGGCTCGCTCTTCATCAGTGGCTTCTCCATCGAGATACAGCGAGGCCAGCAGGTCGGCGTCATCGCCTGCTGGGTTTGGTGTTGGAGAAGAAGGTGGAACGTTGCTCATCTTGGCTCGTTGGTCTGCGTCGTGTGAAGGCTTGGACGTTCTGTCGGCCCACTCTGGTTCCCGAGAAGTTCAGCCAGTTGTCGTCGTCCCCTCGAAATCCGGGATCTCACCGTTCCCGGGGCGATCTCGAGGGTCTCTGCGATCTCGGCGTAGTCCATGCCGATGACGTCGCGAAGCACTACGGGGGCCCGGAACTCCTCCGCTATCAAGGGGAGTGCGTGTTCGATGCTCACCCGGTCTGCGACCTGTTGGTCGAGGTTGGGACGATCGGCGATTTCTTCTGGCTCATCGATGACGGCCACGGGTCGACGTTGACGTCGGCGAAGCTCGTCGAGGCAGGCGTTGCTGGCCACTCGATGACTCCACGTTTTGAACGAGCTGGTTCCCTGAAACTTGTCGAGGCCTCGAACGATCGCCATCAGTGCCTCTTGGCAGGCGTCTGCCGCGTCAGCGTCGTTGCGGGCCATTCGCCGACAGAGGGCGTAGAGGCGCTCGTAGTGCCGCGACAACAACTGGTCCATGGCACCCCGATCGCCCGCTTGGGCCCGGGTCACGAGGACTTCGTCGGTGACGTCGATGCCAAATCGTAGGCCAGCCCTGATGGTTGATCGTGCCACCAAGCCCGGCTGCGATTGGTCGGACCGAGACTTCGGTCAGCTGATCTCGATTTCGGTCAGCTCGAAACGATTGTCGGGTTCGCCGTTGTCGTCCCCGTCGTCCGAGGTGCCGGGGTTGGTCACCCAGATCAAGAGCTGGCGACCGACTGAGTCGTCGAGATCGAAGTCGACCTTGTTGTCCAGGCCGCTTCCGGTGACGATCGGCTCGCCCCAGCTCGCGCGGGGAGCCGAGAAGTCCTCGCCCACGAACAGTTCGACGCTCCAGCCGTCGCTCTCGGAGTCGAGGGTGACCTCGGCCACCCTGGCCACACCACCGAGGTCCACGATGAGTCCAACCCCGGATTTCAGGTTTCCGAAGTTTGGTGAGCGGTAGCGCTCGGTTCTCCAGTACGTGTCGTCGTCCCCGTCGATGGCAAATGCTGCGGTGTCGTTTCGCTCAGCGCCGTCGCCCTCCGGGTCGATGGCAGTCGCCGACACGAGCTGGGGTGCGACGACGACGTCGATCGGTGTGAGATCGATCGTGTCGGGGGCCTCGTCGCCGGCGTCGTTTGGCGATCCAGCCGCCTCTTCGCGATCGAGGAGGCTGTCAGCGATCGGGGTGCGAGAGAACAATGCACCGACGACCACGAGAGCGGCCGCAACAAGCACCAACACCATTGCCGGCAGCATCCACGACCGCTCAGAGCGGATGAATTCGTCGACATCGGCCGCCGCCTCTTCGTCGTCATCTTCCAGAGTCGGCGGGATGTAGACGGGTTCGGCGACGAGCAGTGTCTGGTCGGTTTCCTCGGTCGAGGCGGGTTCCAAACGAAGGCCTGACAGCGCGACTCGTACGTCCGCAGCGCGACTCGGGCGGTCGTCGGGTTCGCGCGACATCATCGAAGCGATGATGTCGTCGAGCGGTTGGGGAAGCTCGGGGTTGATGTGGCGAATGCGCGGTACTGGCTTCTGGAGTCGGGCGAGCGCAGTTGCTGCGTCGGTGTCGGCCTTGAACGGAGGCCTTCCGGTGAGCGCCTCGTAGAGCACGATGCCCAACGAGTAGATGTCGGATCGCGGATCGGACACGTCGCCCCGGACTTGCTCGGGCGACAAATACTTGGCAGTCCCGAGAAGTGTTCCGGTGACGGTGAGGTCTGTGTCCTCGCCGGCCTTCGCGATGCCGAAGTCCGTCACCTTGATGCGGTCGTCGCACAGCAGGATGTTCGAGGGCTTGATGTCGCGATGGACGATTCCCGCTCCGTGAGCGTTGGACAGCGCATCAGAAATCTGCAGGCCGATTTCGATGGCCTCGGTTGGCGACAGTGTTCCTCGCCCGTCGAGGGTCGATCGCAACGTCGGCCCATCGACGAGTTCCATGACGATCGCTTCGAGGCCGGGGGTACTGACCGTGTCGTAGATGGCAACGATGCTGGGATGAGACAACCGTGCGGCAGCAACAGCCTCGCGGCGAAACCTGATGAGGAAACCACGATCCGTTGCGAGGTGGGGGTGGAGGATCTTGACCGCCACCGAGCGTCCGAGCACGCTGTCGGTCGCTCGCCAGACTTGGGCCATGCCGCCAGTGGCGATGAGTGAGATCAGCTCATACCGATCGGCCAGTCGGGCACCGATCGCTGGAGAGAAGACGGGTTGGTCGACGAACTCGCTCACGAGCTGAGCTTCACGTCGCTCGGGGTCGCGTCGGCGGCGTTTGATGGGTGTGCCTTGTGGGCTCGGCTCTTGGTGAACGACACGATCCACCAGGACAGAAGGAACACGAGCGACGCGGCGGAAAGGAGCAGGCCGAGCCCCGGAATGGCGGTCGAACGGACGCCATAACTCGTTCTGGCCAGCTCGGTGGTGCCATCAGCGGTGAGGATCGAGATCCGTAGCGGGGACCGGCCAAGGGATCTGGCTTCGAGTTCGATGTCGATGGTCGAGACGCCCGGGGGGAGGTCGACGATGGACTGGTCCTGAACGACGTTGAGCTTGTCGCTGTCGAACACCAGCATCACGGACCTGTCGCCGTCCGAGGTGTTCTCGATGGTGATGGGAATCTCGGCCCGCTGTGCCGCGAGCGTGACCGACTGACCTTCGGGCAACACGATGTTGTCGAAGCGATCGGCGAGATTGGAGCTGAGCTGTTCGAGGGCCCGGGTTCGGTCCGCCGGGTTGCGGCCGGTTGCCAGCGCGTCGGTGAGACTGCGTTCGAAGACGACGGGCGGCAAACCACCGTTGATGTAGAACGACCGATAGGTCGCGATGTCGGCGGTGGCTCCCCGAATGAGGTCCTCGACGGCGAGGAGGTTCTGCGTTGGCTGTTCGTCGGGTCGAATGGGGAACAGGGGCGACGCGTTTGCCGCGTCGACGAGGCTTGCCGAGCCGATGGTGCCCGCTTGCTCGAGAGCGGTGAGGAAGAGCTGGATCGAACCGACGGGAACCGCGCGAAGGGCCTCACCGCCAATGAAGATCGGTGAGCGATCGGTCGAGCCTCGGAGACTGAGGGCTGCGAGGAGCCGGTGCACCTTTTCGACCGAACGTGTGGTGCCGCCCATGGCCGATGTCAACGTGGTGTCGATCTGGACGACTCTCAGCCCAGCGCTGGTGCCCTCGAGAACTCCGGTGGGGCGCTGGTTGGTCCCGGTGTCGATGATGACGCGAACTCCGATGTCGGTGAGGAAGTCGATACCGCTGACCGTGAGGTTTTCGTCGACCTGGGTGACCTCCAGGGACGAGGTGAGGCCAAGCGCTTGGAGCCGCTCCGCTGTAGCCGCCCGTGCGTCGAGGTAGAGGTCTGGCCGATCGATTTCGGAAAGAGCGGAGATGTCGAGTTGAGGTGACGGCGCGGCGATGACGGGTCGATCGACGAGTGCTTCTCGAAGTGCCGTTGCGGCCCCGGCGTCGCTTTCGAGTTGGGTCAGGACGCCGTCGCCGATGACAACGGCGAGGGGCAGCTCGGGGTGCGCTCTGAGGAGTTCGGTTGCTGGGCCCAAGGTGATCCCTTCGGCCGAGCTGATTTCGATGACGGTGCTGATCGGGAGGAGTTCGACCTCCGCGGTTTCGGTGGGGAGACGAATCAGGTTGGTTCGAAGCGTCGCGATGGTGAGACCATCGGCAGACTGCAGATCGAGTTGGAGCGGGTAGACCCCGGCTTCACGAAGCCGGATTCGATCGCTGGCATCGTCCTCGACGCTGCGGATCCCGATGTCGAGTATGAGATCGCCGTCCGCGGTTCGGGGTAGTGAACCGACGGCGATTGGTTCGACGGGAGCGAATGGTGTTGCCGGTGGTTCCGTGATCTCGGATTCGTCGGCAATGGGGGAGAAGAGCAGACCGCCGATGGTGTGGGTCGGGTCGAAGGTGCCCGTCCATCTGAGAACAATCTGGAAGGTGCCTTCTGAGGGAACGAACGCGGTCTGGCCAACGAGGACGAGGGATCCCTGGTCTTGCCTGGCGGCCGCCGGTTGCGACGCGAGACCGATGATGGCGGCAAGCATCACGAGCAGCACGAAGGGAGATGTGATCGCAGCACGACGGCGGTCGCCCCTCACGGTCGCCGCCGCTCGAGCACAACGAGGCCTTCGGGTTCGGGAATGAAGCCGAGATGTTGGTAGAGCTGAAGCGCCCGCTGGTTGCGCTCCTGGGTGTTGACCATCATCCGCTGAACACCGCGGTGGTAGCCCCACCCGAAGCTGTCGGTGACGAGATCGGTGCCGATGCCTTCGCCACTCCGCTCCGGGTCGACAGCGAGCCGTTGAAGATATCCCCGAGACCCGGCGCGACCGGTGACGGCGTAGCCGACCACCTGACCACGATCCGTGACCACGGTGAATCGACTGCTCGGAGTCGCGGTCCTTGCCTCGCGGAGAGAGGTCGCGTCGAAGCGCCAGAAGTCGTCAAAGGCGCGGCGGTCGATGTCGAGCACCGTTCGACGATGCCACGGTCGGCCGGTTCTGATGCGTCGGCCGGGTGTTCGGGGCTCGTTGTAGAGAGGCTTGGAAAGAAGGTGCAGCCGCTCGAGGAGCCGGAATCCTCCGTCGAGAAATGGTTGGCTGTCGAGGACGGAAAGAGCAGGTGTCACCGCACGCTCGACGCCCCAGGCATCGAGTTGATCGGCGCAGGCGCGCACGTCGCTGCCTCGCGGGCCGCGCCCGTGTCGCGCTGGGCCGACCAGCGCGACAAGGCGATTTCCTTGCCAGGGCACCACGCGCAGACCGGTTGTTGAACCGGGGAAGCGACGTCGGAGCCCTCG
>CAZYLX010000235.1:0-5704 GCA_964648595.1 uncultured Acidimicrobiaceae bacterium | reverse complement strand
GGTTTTCCCCACCAGGACGGCGCCGGCGTCAAGGACTTTTTGTACGGCGGTGGCGACAACTACGGCACCGCTCCTCAGCTCTGAGCGAGCCGATCTCTGTCAGGAGACACCATGCCAATACTTTCAGGAGCATCTGTTGTCGTGCTTGGAGCGACCGGAGGACTCGGGTCCGCGATCGCCGCGCTTGCCGCCGAACGGGGGGCGTCGCTGACGCTGGTTGGTCGTGATCAGCAGCGACTTGGCTCCCTTGGTGTTCCTGGAACCAAGGTCGCGGTCGATCTTCGCGTTCCCGAATCGGCCGACGTGGTGCTCGACGCTGCCATCGCAGCCCAGGGCTCGATCGACGTGGTGATCAACGCCACCGGAGTCGTTGCGTTCGGTGCGGTCGAGGATCTCGAGGTGGATGTGCTCGAGGAGCTGTTCCTCACGAATACCTTCATCCCGTTCTTCGTCGCCCGGGCTGCGCTTGGACGCCTCAGCGAGGGTGGCATGCTGGTCAACATCTCGGGCGTGATCGCCGAGCAGAACCTTCCGGGTATGGCGGCCTATGGGGCATCGAAAGCAGCACTCCACGCTTTCAGCGACGCCTTTGCCCGCGAGGCCCGGCGCAAGAAGATCAAGGTGCTCGATGCCCGTCCTGGCCACACCGAGACCGGTCTGGCTCAGCGAGCCATCGCCGGCGAGGCACCGCCCTTTCCCGCGGGCCTCGATCCGCTCCATGTTGCGACCGTGATCGTCGACGCCATCGAGGCCAACACGAAGGATCTCCCCAGCTCAGCCTTTTGAGCACTCAGCGCACAAGCCGATGAGATCGATGCGGTGGTGCGTCCCAGCGAAACCCCGGGTCGCTGCCACGTTGGCCAGTTCGTTGTGGAGTTGATGCTCGAGTTCTTCACTCAGGCCGATGTCGAGCACCGTGCCACAAGTTGTGCAGACCAGGTGATGGTGGTGGCTCCCGGTGATGTCCTCTGTCAATTCGAAATGGGCATGGTTCTCGCTGGTGACGATGCGATGGACGACATCAGCCTCCTCGAGGACGGCCAGGTTTCGATACGCCGAGCTCTGAGCCAAGCCGGGAGCGTTCTTCAGCAGTTCCACGATCGTCTGTGGATCGGCCTCGGCGTGGAGCGCCTCGACGATCTGTCGACGGCTCCTCGTGTAGCGCTGGCCGGCTGATCGCAGTCGCTGGAGCGCCGCATCATGAACTGCGGCCGCCGTCGGTGTCTCGTTCTCGGTCTGCCCAAGCACTGCTCCACGCTATAGGATTGAGAACCATTGGGAAACCGCACGACTAGCCGGGAACGGTGATGCTCGGGCCCTCCGAAATCTCGGGGAACAATCTCCGAGATCGGTACGTTAGTCCCCTACAGGTTCCACTTCACGAAGGATGTTTGCGTCAATGGCGTATTACGAACAACCAACGATGACCCCGGTCGTCAATGCCCCAGAAGAAGAGCGTGGAGCGTTCATCGTCCGCGTCTACCAGCATCTGGCATTGGCCGTCGGTGCCTTCATCGTGTTCGAGACTCTGCTCTTCATGAGTGGTGTCGCCGAGGGCATGTACGACTTCTTCGCCCGCAGCGGTGGCGCAGCGTGGCTCCTGCTTCTTGGCGGCTTCATGATCGCCAACTGGTTCGTTTCGAACTCGATCGCCAAGATCAATGACCCGAGCGCACAGTACCTCGGCCTGTTCGGCAGCGCCCTTGCCCAGGCGGCCATCTTCGCTCCCTTCCTCTACTACGTGTTCAACGTCAACCCCGACGGCGGCAGCGACGTTTGGGCAGCAGCCGTTGTCACCGGCATCATGTTCGCTGCGCTCACCGTTGTTGCATTCGTGACTCGTCGCGAACTCAGCTTCCTGAAGCCCATCGTGATGTGGGGTTTCGTCGCCGCCCTCGGCCTCATCATCGTGAGTGTCATCTTCGGCATGCAGCTCGGCCTGCTCTTCAGCGTGGCCATGGTTGCGCTCGCCGGCGCAGCGATCCTCTATCAAACCCAGGACATCATTCGCCGCTATCCGGGATGGGCCCACGTTGGTGCAGCAGTTGCACTGTTCGGCTCGTTGATGACCATGTTCTGGTACGTGCTGCGCATCTTCTCGAACCGATGAGTCTGTTCTGACCTCGACCCCACTGGGTCGTGCGTCCTTGAACGCAGGAGCAGCGCCAGGCGGCTACCGCCTGGCGCTTTCCGCGTACCTCATCTGGGGTCTGTCGCCTCTTTTCTGGAAGCTGCTCGACGTACCAGCGCTTCAGCTCACCGCCCAACGGTTCTGGCAGGTGCTGGTCATCGGAGCAGTGATCCTGTGGGTCCGGGAGCGGCGAACGATCCGTTCCCTTGTCGCTGATCGGCGGCTGGCACTGCTTCATCTCGGCGCAGGAGCCCTGCTTTCTGTGAACTGGTTGGTCTATGTGTACTCGATCGCCACCGACCGAGTGATCGACTCCAGCCTCGGCTATTTCATCAACCCGTTGCTGTCCATCGCCATTGGTGTTGCCATCGGCGAACGTTTGACGCCGTTGCGATGGTTGGCGGTCGGGGCTGCCGGTGTCGGCGTGGCCATCATCACGATCGACGCCGGTCGATTGCCCTGGATCTCGTTGGTTCTGGCCGCGACGTTCGCCGTCTACGGCCTGATCAAGAAGCTCTCTCCACGGGACTCGCTCGGTGGTCTCACAACCGAGATGCTGCTCCTTGCCCCTGTCGCCGTTGGTTATCTGATCTGGCTCGGGCTCACCGGGTCGTTCGAAACGGGTGGGACGGTGTCGACGGTGGCTCTGTTCGGTCTGGGAGCGATCACCATGGTCCCTCTGGTGCTGTTCGGTGCGGCGGCCAAGCGCATTCCGCTCTGGACCGTCGGATTGCTCCAGTTCCTTGCTCCGAGCATCCAGTTCATGCTGGGCGTCTTCGTGTTCGACGAAGCGCTTGGTGCAATGCGACTCACCGGCTTTGCGGTGATCTGGGCCGGTTTGGCTGTGTTTGCATACGACACCTATCAGCGTCGAGATCGACGCATGCCGTCGCCTGCCCGATCAGCCGTAGTCGTAGAAGCCGCGCCCGGTCTTGCGGCCGAGTAGGCCAGCTTCCACCATTCTGGCCAGAAGCGGCGGGGGAGCGTAGAGCTGCTCGCGGAACTCCTCGTAGAGCGAGTCGGCAACGGCCATCGTGGTGTCGAGCCCGATCAGATCGGCCAATGCCAACGGTCCCATGGGATGGGCGCAGCCGGTCACCATGCCTTGGTCGATGTCTTCCTTGCTGGCGAAGCCCGATTCGAACATGCGGATGGCTGAGAGCACGTAGGGGATCAGGAGGGCGTTCACGATGAACCCTGCTCGGTCCTGTGAGTTGACCACCCGCTTACCCAGCTGGTTCGCGGCGTACGCGGTTGCTCGTGTCTGGGTCTCCTCGGAGGTGTGGAGCGACGTGACCAGCTCGACGAGGTGGAGTACGGGCACCGGATTGAAGAAGTGAATGCCGATCACGTGTTCCGGCCGCCGGGTCGCCATGGCCAGCTTCATAATCGGAATCGATGAGGTGTTCGAAGCCAGGACTGCGGTGTCGGACTCCACGATTTCGTCGAGCTTGCGGAACACCGAGGTCTTCGCATTCTCGTTCTCGATGATGGCCTCGATCACGAGGTCCCGGTCGGCGAGCTCGCCGATCTTCGAGCTGAAACGCAACCGATCGAGCGTTGCGAATTCGTCGGCCGGGTCGAGCTTGCCGGCCTTGACTGCTCGACCGAGTGACTTCTCGATGCGGGCTCGTCCGGCGCTCGCGGCCTCTTCTGACGCTTCGATGACGATCACGTCGGTGCCGGCTCGAGCCGACACCTCTGCGATGCCTGACCCCATCAGCCCGGCGCCGATGACACCGACTCGCTCGAATGCCGGCGTACGTGTCTCTTCTGCTTGGTTGTGCTCGACTGTCGTCATCTCGGCAGTGTGCCCGAACGGTACGGTTTCGGCCATGACACCCGAAGAGTTTCGTGTTGCCGGACATCAGCTCATCGATTGGATCGCCGACTATCGGCTCAGTATCGAAGATCGGCCCGTGAAGGCACAAGTGGCACCGGGCCAGGTCAAGAACTCGCTTCCCTCGAGCCCGCCAGAAGGAACCGAGAGTGTTGACGCCCTCCTCGCCGATCTCGACTCGATCGTTGTCCCCGGAACCACGATGGTGCAACATCCGATGCACTACGGCTGGTTTCCGTCGAACGCATCACTCTCCTCGGTCCTCGGTGACATCGCATCCTCTGGGCTGGGTGGTCTTGGCATCTCCTGGGAGAGCTGCCCGTCCCTGACGGAGGTGGAGGAGGTGGTCTGTGATTGGATGCGTCAGCTCACCGGCTTGTCCGATGCCTGGCACGGAGCGATCAACGACACGGCCAGCACGTCGACCCTCACCGGTCTTCTCGTGGCACGAGAGCGAGCGACCGACCTCGGACAGAATCACGCGGGCTTGCAGGCGGCGGACGCCCCGCTCGTTGTCTATTCAACGGAACAGGCCCACTCTTCTGTAGCGAAAGCGGCACTGCTTGCCGGCTTCGGGTGGGACAACATCCGAATGGTCGCCACCGACCCTGCTTCCCACGCCATGGATTCTGCTGCGCTGGCTGACGAGATTGCTGCCGACGTCGCCGCCGGTCGAGTTCCCGCCGCGGTCGTCGCGACGACGGGCACCACCGGCGTGACCGCTATGGATCCGATCGCGACCATCGTCGAGGTCGCCAAGTCAGCCGGCGTCTGGGTCCACGTCGACGCGGCGATGGCCGGGGCAGCGATGTTGCTACCAGAGTGTCGGCATCTGTGGGCCGGCGTGGAAGGGGCGGACTCGGTCTCGTGGAACCCCCACAAATGGATGGGCACCATTCTTGACTGTTCGCTGTTCTACATGCGAGACATCGAGCTGCTGAATCGCGTGATGTCGACCAATCCCAGCTACCTCCAATCCGCCGAGGATGGGGATGTCACGCAATATCGCGACTGGGGCATTCCGCTCGGGCGACGATTCCGGGCCCTGAAGCTCTGGTTCCATCTCCGCATTGATGGCATCGAATCGATCCAGCAGCGGCTCCGCAGAGACCTCGCCAACGCCCAGTGGTTCCACGACACCGTCATTGCTGCCGGTGGCCCATGGAAGGTCGTGGCCCCGCTCACACTCCAGACGATCTGCATCCGCCACGAACCGATGGTCGACGGCCAACCCCTTGCCGGTCCGGCGCTCGATGAACACACGCAGGCATGGATTCGGCGCCTCAACGAATCGGGCGATGCCTTCCTGTCCGGGTCGATCCTCGATGGTCAGTGGATGGCTCGCGTCTCGGTCGGTGTCGAATCCACCGAGCGGCATCATCTCGAACGGCTGTGGGCGCTGATGCAGGAGGCTGTCGCCGGCTGACCCAGCACAGGCCCGCTGCCTGCGCTGGGTTCCGAGTGCGTGCCTATCCCAGGGCGGCGCCGACCGTCTCGCCGGCCAAGGCCACCATTTCCGGATCGTGGGCATTGGCAACAAGGTTCAAGGTGACGCCATCGAGCCCCTTGGCGACCAGGGCCTGAATGGCTTGACCGATCTCATCGGGGTTGCCGAACGTGACTCTGGGCAGGAGCAGACCGACCACCTCGACCGGGCACCCATGCAACGCAACGAAGGCGTCAAGCGATTCGCGTGCGTTGTCGTGGGTGCGGCCAATGGCCATAGTCACCAA
>CAZYLX010000234.1:0-5715 GCA_964648595.1 uncultured Acidimicrobiaceae bacterium | reverse complement strand
AGCGTCGCCCACACGAGTGCGGGACGAGCTCGGATGGCCTCGAGGTGCTCGGTAGCCCTCCGGAGCATCGCTGCAGCTCCCTCGACATCACCAGTGGCAGTCAGGAGCCGGCCGGCGAAGTACGAGCCGGTCGAGGGGTAGTCGGCCCCGCTGACCAGGGATACGAGACGATCGGTGGCCGGCTCGAGGGCCTCCAAGAGTGGCGGAACCATGTTCAGGACGTCGGGTTCGGTCAGCGCAAGATCGGCGACAGCGTCGGAGAAGAAGGCCGGTGTCATGAATTGGAGTACTCCCTCGCCACCCCAGGTCATCTCGACGATCGTGAAGCGATCGATGACTCGACGAGCGCCGGCGAGGTCGCCGGAACGAGCCAGCATCGCCGCCAATGGAGCGCCGTAGGCCGGCCCGTCGTAGCCGGTGAGCTTGTCGCTGATCGCGTCGATGATCGTCTCGAACTCCCCGGCCGCTCTGGCGAGGGTGAAGTACTGCATGCCGAACATGTCCATCACCGCATCACCGAACTTGGCGTAGGTGGTGAATCCCTCGAGCACCTGGGCTCGGGCTCGTTCGAACTCTCCGGCGAGCAGTTCGAGCGAGATGCGCATCGAGTCAGCGAGCATCATGGAGAAGGGGTCGTCGATGGCCGCGGCGGTGGCCAGTGCTTGCTCGACCTGTCGCTCCGCCTCGGCGAGGTTCCGTTCATCGAGTGCGATACCGACCAGGGCTTTCCTGCCCCTCAGCTCGACCTGCGGCTGAGACGTGGACGTCGCGAGTTCGACGCCCTCCTCGAGCATTGCCTTGCGCTCGATTCGCGGAAGGTCCCGGGTGTGCGTGTGGGCGATCGAGACGAGGCTCTCGGCGAGCCTCGCCTCGTCGCCGTCTCGGCGCACCAGATCGAGACCGGTGCGGGCGAGATTCTCGGCTCGTGCCTGATCGTGATGCGGGGCGAACAGCTGGTTGCTGAGCGCGAGCAACACGACTGGCCGCCAGCGATGGTCCTCGTCCATGTGTTCGAGCGCCCGTTCCAGAATGTCCACCGACTCATCGGCAGGGCTCCAGTAGCCCAGCCACTCGGCCGATCGGTGGGTCCGGTCGATACGAGCCAGACCCACGTAGACCAGCCCGGCAACGATCATCAGATCGACTTCGTCGGCCTCCAGTGCCAATCCGAATGCGGTCATCGAGGTGTTCTGCGACTCGACGTGTTCCGAAAGAGACTTGAGCACCTGAGCGCGGTCGATGGTGATATCAACCCGCATGGTTGGAGCATCGGGGCCGTGGTCGAGTGCGTCGAGCGCGTCATCGAAGAACCGCAGCCCGCCCTCGTAGTCGGCGAGCTCCGACGCCTCGATCCCTGCCTCGTGGGCGAATCGAGCGGCCTCGAGCGACGAACCTGCGGCGATTCCGAGGAGATGGTGGTAGGCGATGTCAGCGGCCGGCGCCGATCGCTTGGCGAGGAGATGGCCGATTCTGGCGTGCAATTCACTGCGTCGGCGCTGCCGAAGCGTTCCGGCCAGCGTCTCGGCGAGGAGGTCGTGGCTGAAGCGATAGTGGCCAACGTGCTGCGGGCTCTCCTCGATGAGTCGAGCGGCAAGCGCAGCCTCGCAGCAATCGCCGAGTTGGCTTTCGCTGTAGCCAGTGAGCTCGGACAACATCGATTCGTCGATCGAGGGATGACACAACGCGGCAGCGGCGAGGATGTCGGCGGCGTTGCCCGGCAGAGGATCGAGTCGTCGCAGCACGACGTCCTTAATGGTGTCGGTCGGGGTCATGCCCGCGTCGAGGCCACTGCGAATCAGCTCGGTGACGAACAGCGGATTGCCGCCGGTGTGGGTGGCGAGTCGCTGGATCACTTCCTTGTCGGGTTCGGACCGACGTAGCGAACGGAAGACCTCGACGATGGCGTCTTCGTTGAGGCCTTCCAGGGCGACCCGGCAGGTGCCGACCGAGCGGGCCGCGTCGGCCAACAAACGGGTGCGGGCGGCGCGGGTTTGCGTGGCTTCTGCCGCAATGTCGGTGTCGCGCCAGGTCGCGATGACCGAGAGACGTGGAAGGTCTGTGGTCTCGAGGAGCTGGTTGAACACGACGATCGACTCCGGGTCGGACCAGTGCAGGTCCTCGAGACAGATCAGGAGCGGCCGCTCGGTCGACCAGCGGCGAAGCGTTCGGACGATGGCATCGCTGATGTCGCCTCCGTCGGGTGACTTCGACTCGTCGATGTCGAAGACCGTTGCCAATTCAGGTGCGATCCGGCTGAGATCGGTGGCCTGAGGAGCAAAGACGGAACGTCGACGCTCGTCGTCGCTTCTCTCGAAGAGGTCGCGAATGACGGCTTGCCACGGCCGAAGGGTTGCTGACGATTCCGTGTCGGCGCAACGCCCCCAGACGACGGCGATGCCGTCTCGAGCGGATCTGTCGGCCGTCGCCGCGAGGAGCGTCGACTTCCCGATTCCGGCCGGCCCGATGACTGCGGCTCCCGGCTCTTGCCTGTCGGGCCCCGGAAGGCATGTAAGGAGCACATCCAGGGCAGCGGCACGGCCGGCGGGTGCTTCGAAGTCACCGCTCGTAAGGGTTGATGGCAGCGGGGGAGGCCCGCCGGGAGCAGGCCCGAGGAGGGCGGAGTCGTTTCCGAGGATCTGTTGCTCGAGATCAGTCAACAACGGCGAAGGATCGAGGCCGTAGTTGTCGACGAGGATCTCACGTGCCTTTTGGAAGCGGGCGAGAGCGTCGGCGGACCGTCCAGAGCGGTAGAGGGCGAGCATGTGGATGGCGACGAGCTCCTCGCTCGAGGGATGCTCGTTGGAGGCGGCCTCGAGCGAGGGGAGTTCCTCGTTGGATCGGCCGGCGTCGACGGCTGCGCGGTAGTGGCGGATCGCGAGGGCGAGATGGAGCTCGGTCAACAGGGCAATATCCTCGGCGAACGCGGACAGCGTCTGTGTGGCTGTGGAAAGCGAGGCGGCGCCATTGTCGGGCCAGTGGGCGAACGCCTCACCGGTCGCGTCCAGCACAGTTGCAGGGGTTGCCTCGGCAGGGAGGGCGAGGGCTCGATGTGTGGCTTCGACGAACCGATGGATGTCGACGTCGATCCGAGCAGTATCGATGGCGTAGCCGGGAGACCTCGTGATCAGGACCTGTGCTCGATCTCCTGCACTTCGCGCCGGCTCGAGTCCACGCCGCAGATGAGAGATGTACGACCGAAGCGTCACGTTCGGCTTCTTCGGAGGGTGCTCGCCCCACACGATCTCGATGAGGCGGTCGCTCGACACCACGGACCCGTTGGCAAGGATCAGCGCGAGGAGCACGCATCGTTGTTTTGAGCCACCGAGTTCGACGTCACCCTCCGCAGACGTCACCCGGAGGTGGTCGAAGACCTGTACCTCCACCTGCGTACCCTCTTGTTCTCGAGCTGGTCCGACAATGTAGGCCAGTGGGCCGATTTCGTCAGTTCCCGGTGGCGAACCGGCCGGTCGAGGCCGCGTACAGGGGGTTTCGGTCGCCGCATTCCTGGGTGAATACGAAGTCCTGGAACGCCAGTTGTTCGCTGTCCATCTCGGCCCAGACGGCCCGCAGGACGTCGTCGTCCATCTGGCACAGCGCACGAGCGACGGATTCGCGTTCTTCGACCTCTGCCTCGGACAATGATCGTCCCTCGATTTCGGCCAGAAGCTCGGCCCGGCTCTGTTCCGGATCGTCGTTGGAGCACGCTGAGGCAAGGGTCACCACCAGCAAAAGACCTGCGAGGAGTGCTCGACGAATCATCGCCGAAGCGTACTCCTCGACCTGCGTTGCATCGGGGCACCGTCTACGTTGCCGGCATGCGCTTTGGTCACTGGATCGGAAACGGACTCGGATGGGACGCCATCCTCGACAGCGGGAAGCGGGCGGAAGCCACCGGCTGGGACGGGTTGTGGTTCGCCGACCACTTCATGCCCTTCGGCGGTGACCCGACCGGACCGATCCACGAGGCGTGGTCGGTCCTGAGCGCCCTTGGCGTTGCTACCGAGAAGGTGCGGCTCGGTCCTCTGGTCTGCGGGAACACCTACAGAAATCCTGCGGTGTTGGCCAAGCAGGCCGTGACCGCCGATCACATCTCGGGCGGGCGGGTCGTGCTCGGGCTCGGCTCGGGTTGGCAGGAGAACGAACACATTGCGTATGGCATCGACTACGGCACGTTCACCGATCGGTTCAACAAGCTCGAGGAAGCGCTCCAGATCCTGATCGCTCTACGTGCCGGTGAGTCTGTCGACTTCGACGGTGAGCACTATCAGATGCAGCAGGCGCCCCTCTCGCCTGCGCCGGTCGGCGACCTGCCGATCTTGATCGGTGGTGGCGGCGAGAAGAAGACCCTGCGAATGGTCGCGCAGTACGCAGACGAGTGGAACGTGTGGGCTGACAACGAGATCATGGCAGCCAAGTCGGTGGTGCTCGATCAGCATTGCGAGCGCCTCGCTCGTGACCCGAAGGCCATTCAGCGGTCAGCGGTGGCGTTGCTGTTCCTCTGCGACGACGAGGCATCAGCCACCGCACTCCGGGAACGAGGCATCCCTCGCCCCGCCCTCATCGGAACCGCTCCACAACTGCAAGAGCAGATGGCGGCGTTCGTCGAGATGGGAGTCGACGAAGTCATCATTCCCGATTTCAATCTCGGTGAGCCCCCGGCGCGCGACGAGCTGCTCGATCGTTTCCTGGCGGAAGTCGCGGCACCCTTCCGGGACTGAGCGATCCGGACCGACATTTGCTGCTTGTCGGCGGGCGCGTTCTTTTTCGGTTGAATGATTGCCCGAACACCTGTTCGCAATTACACTGTTGTGATCCGTCGGGGTTCTCCCGTCTCGGACTGTCACAGGCCATCACTACGGTCACAGACACTTCCCAAGAACACACGAACCACCGGCTCGATCACCGTGATCGGCACAGGCAACAGGAGTATCCCGTGGACAAGAACAAGTCACTCGACATGGCCATGAGTCAGATCGACAAGCAATTCGGCAAGGGCTCGGTCATGAAGATGGGCCAGCGCACCAACCTCGACATCGGCACGGTCCCCACCGGGGCCCTGGCGCTCGATCTCGCCTTGGGCATCGGCGGCCTTCCTCGAGGACGAGTCGTCGAGATCTTCGGTCCGGAGTCCTCCGGAAAATCCACCCTGGCGATGCATGTCGTTGCCGAGGCACAGCGCAACGGCGGCATGTGTGCCTACATCGATGCCGAGCACGCCATGGATCCGATCTACGCCCGGGCGATCGGTGTCGATGTCGATGAACTGTTGATCTCGCAGCCCGACACCGGCGAGCAGGGGCTCGAGATCGCCGACATTCTCGTTCGTTCAGGCTCGATCGATGTCATCGTCATCGACTCCGTGGCCGCGCTCACGCCACGGGCCGAGATCGAAGGCGACATGGGCGATCACCACGTCGGCCTCCAGGCTCGTCTCATGTCGCAGGCCTTGCGCAAGATCACCGGCAACCTGCACAAGACCGACACGATCTGCATCTTCATCAACCAGCTCCGAGAGAAGATCGGCGTCATGTTCGGCTCTCCCGAGACGACCCCTGGTGGCCGTGCGCTGAAGTTCTACAGCTCGGTCCGTCTCGACATCCGTCGCATCGAGTCGCTGAAGGACGGCGCCGAAGTCGTCGGCAACCGCACCCGGGTCAAGGTCGTCAAGAACAAGGTCGCCCCGCCGTTCCGCCAGGCCGCGGTCGACATCATGTA
>CAZYLX010000233.1:0-5745 GCA_964648595.1 uncultured Acidimicrobiaceae bacterium | reverse complement strand
TCACCACAGAGGATCTCCAGGCCGGCCGAGAGGCAGGCCAGACCCTGGCCGAGACCGCCGCAGCCAACGGAGTGAGCCAAGATGCTTTGGTCGACGCGCTCGTAGCTTCCGCTACCGAACGAGCGGAAGCGGCGACCGAAGCTGGCCGGATCGATGAAGACCGTGCTGCTGAGATGCTCGATGGGCTCGAAGACAAGATCGTTGAGCGTGTGAACGCTGAACCTGGTGACCGCCCAGAGCGCCCTGGCCGAGGCCAGCGAGCAGGTCGGGGTGCACCGGCCGATGAGGTCGAGGGCAGCTCACTCGGGTTCTGACGACGTTCCGGTGAGCGCTCCCCTTGCTCACCGACCGCCGATTCCTCCGCCATTCCTTCTCCCTCACATGGGCGGAGGAATCGGGCGCGTCTGACGGCAGCCGTAGACTCGCACCATGCGCAGGCTCCGAGTAGCGACATGCCAGATCAACACCATCGTCGGCGACATCGACGGAAACGTCGCCAGAATCACCGACGCGCTCGAGGAACTCGAGACGCAGGGTGTTGACGTCGCCGTGTTCCCCGAACTCACGATCTGTGGGTATCCGCCAGAGGATCTCGTGCTGAAGCCGGGGTTCGTCGAGGACTGCATGGAGGCCGTGCAGCGAGTTGCGGCCCGCACTACGTCGACGGCGGTCGTGTTCGGTTCCGTCGAGGGCGGCCGTGACATCTTCAACACGGCCTACCTCGCCATGAACGGAGAGGTGCAGCTCGCCTTTCACAAGCGGCTGCTCCCGAACTACAGCGTGTTCGATGAGCTTCGCTACTTCACCCCGGGCACCGCACCGCTGGAGCTGGTGGAGATCAAGGGCGTGAAGATCGGCCTGGCGATCTGTGAAGACATTTGGAGTCCTACCGGTCCGCTGCTCGACCTCGCCAGCGGTGGGGCCGAGGTCGTGTTGGTGCCAAATGCGAGCCCATATCGGAAGGGCAAGGCGCTCGGTCGCGACATCATGATCAGCTCTCGATCGGTCGAGAACTCGTGCGCGATCGTCTACGCAAATCAGGTCGGGGGCCAGGACGAGCTGGTGTTCGACGGCGGGTCGGTCATCTTCGATCACGAGGGTCAGCTCCTTGCTCGAGCACCGCAGTTCCGTGAAGACATCGCCGTCACCGATCTCGACATCAAGCCCGCCTACCGCAAGCGTCGGCTCGATCCGAGAGGCCAGCAAGAGCCGACGCCTTCGCTTCCCGTGAGGGTGTTGTCCGAGCACGAACACGTCTCGGAACCCCCTGTTCAGGGTCAGATCCATGATCTGCTGGATCCGCTCCAGGAGGTCTGGGAAGCGCTCGTGCTCGGCACTCGCGACTATGTCCGCAAGAACGGATTCAAGCAGGTGGGTGTTGCTCTCTCCGGCGGCATCGATTCGACCGCCGTCGTGACACTCGCCGTCGATGCCGTTGGTGCCGAGAACGTCAACGCCGTGCTGATGCCATCGAGATTCTCGAGTGAGCACTCGGTGACTGATGCCGAGAAGCTCTGTCAGAACCTGGGCGTGGCCCATCGCACGATTGCGATCGAGCCGGGTCATCAAGGGTTCCTCGACATGCTTGGTCCTTCGTTCGAAGGTCGCGAAGAGGACACGACCGAAGAGAATCTGCAATCCCGAATCCGCGGCGTACTGATGATGGGACTCTCGAACAAGCTCGGCTGGTTGATCCTCACCACGGGGAACAAGAGCGAGGGCTCGGTGGGCTATTCGACGCTCTATGGCGACACCGCTGGCGGCTTCGCCGTCATCAAGGACGTGTACAAGACGCTGCTCTACGACCTCTGTCGCTGGCGCAACGAGGCGGCAGGCAGCGAGATCATTCCGGTCAGCGTCATCGAGAAGCCACCGTCTGCCGAGCTTCGACCCGACCAGCGCGACGATCAGAGCCTGCCGCTGTATGACACGCTCGACTCGATCCTCGAGGGCTACGTCGAAGACGACCTGACCGCTACGGAGTTGATCGCCCGAGGCCACGATGAGGCTGTCGTCCGGCGCATCGTCCGGCTGGTCGACCTCGCCGAGTACAAGCGCCGGCAAAGCCCAATCGGTATCCGGATCAGTTCGAAGGCCTTCGGTCGGGACCGTCGAGTCCCGATCACGAACCGCTACCGGGGTTGAATCACCCAAGCATCGGGCCCGCCGCTCACTCGGGAGGGCCGCGCTACTACGCTGTCGTACGTTGTGACCACGTCGCGTCGAGACCATGTTGATCGTCGCGCCAAGGCGCCGTTGACCCGCCTGATCGCCGCGCTCGTGTGTATAGCGCTGTTGGGAGCGACGGCCGGAGTAGCCGACAGCCAGACGAACTCTGAAATCGATCGGATACGCGAGGAACGCCGGCAGAACGAGGCGGCGGCCACGGCGAAAGCATCTGAGGTGAATGCGGCCGACGCTGAACTGGAAGAGATTTCGGCCGCGCTCGTCGCGGTGAATTCAGCAGTCAATGCTCAGCAAAGCCGAGTCGACAATGCGCAGCGACAGTTGGCGGATGCCGAAAACGAACTGGCCAATGCCGAGACTGCAGTCGCCGACGGCGAGGCACTCATCGTTGCCCTCGAGGAACAGCTGGCAAACCAGGCCATCTCGTCGTTCATCAACCAGGACGAGACCTCGACCGTGCTGGTGGAGAGCGACGATCCGAATCTCGGACTGCGCATGCAGATTCTCGTCGATGAGGTGACCCAGTCCGGTGTTGATCTCGTCGACACCCTGCGGGCCGCCCGGGAAGACCTCGAGGTCGAGAAGGGAATCGCCGAAGACGCAGCAGCCGAGGCCGAGATCCTGAATGCCGAGCTGGCAGACGAACTGGTGACTCTCGAGGGAAGCCAGGGCGTGCAGGCCGAGTTGGCCGCTGCCGCCGAAGAACGATTCAACTCGCTCCTGGCCGAACAGGCCAGCCTGGACGCACTCGGCGTCGAGTTGGCGGCTGATGAACAACAGGCCCGTGACGACCTTGCCGCCGAGCTGGCCCGGCAGGCACCGCCGCCACCAACCGGCGGTGGCGGGGGCCCGACCGCTCCAATCACGAACTCGGGCGAGATCGTGAATGCCGGCAACGGCATCTGGGTTCATGCGTCCATCGTCGACAATGTTCGCCGTCTTCTGGCCGATGCTTCAGCCGCCGGCGTTCGGCTGGCCGGTGGCGGCTATCGCGATCCGGCAGGGCAGATCCGGGTGCGCAGAAACAACTGCGGCACCAGCGACTACGCGGTCTATCAGATGCCGGCAAGCCAGTGCCGACCGCCGACAGCCAGACCCGGCACGTCCATGCACGAGCGGGGGTTGGCCATCGACTTCACCTACAACGGTCGGATCATCGGCAGTCGTTCCGGACCGGCATGGACCTGGCTCAAGGCGAACGCTGCCAGCTATGGGCTGCGAAACTTGCCGAGCGAACCCTGGCATTGGTCGACCAGCGGCGGCTGAGAGCTATTGAAGGTTTTCGAACAGTCGACCACGCTGCGGTACTGTCCGACCGCTTTCTTCAGCAGTCCTAGGGGGACCAATGGCCGACTCGACCAAGCCACGCACACCATTCGCTCCGTGGGACCGGCGCGAACTACCGGGGCGGTTCTCGGTCGAGGAAACGGCGAGGCGGGCCGGGAACTACAAGTGGGTCGAGATGAAGATCTTCGAACTGATGGGGGGCTGGGTCGCAACAGTTCCCGAGCTCGACATCAAGCTCCGCCTCGGCACGCATTGTTACCACCACGCATTCCACTCCGAGCTCTGGCACAAGCGGCTTCCGGAGCTCCGGGAGATGAGCCCCGAGAAGGTCACCGTCGCACCGAATGATGCGTTCGTTGCGTTCATCGATGCGCTGGCCGAACCCGAGGCCGCTGACCAGAGCATCGAGAAGATGGTCGGCATGTATCGAGTCTTGCTGCCACATCTGATCGCGGCCTACACGTTCCACCGGAACAACACGTCGTCGATCACCGATTCGCCGACGATCCGCTCAATCGACTTCTGTCTTCAGGACGATATGGAAGAGTGGCGCGAAGGGGAGATGATCGTCCAGTCGCTCATCCTGGATGCAGCAGATGCTCAGCGAGCTGCTGATCACCAGGCCAAGCTCACGACGTTGATGCTCGCCGCCGGCGGCGTGACCGGGCCAGGGTCGGTTGGTTCGTTCGACATGGACGGCGACGGCATGGGTCTGGATGGCGCCGAGGCAGGCGGGAACTGACATGGTCGTCGTTTCTCCGACCTCGTTCACCAAGGTCGAGTTCAGCACCGAGGAGATTCTTGGTGTCGCCTCCGAGGTGATGGGTCGGATGGATGCCTTTCCCGGTGATCTCGACGTCGAACTCATCATCGATGAGGACCAACCAACGACCACGATGGCGATCTCTTCGCTCGACCCGCTCGTTCTTTCTCTCGACAGTGGAGCGCTCGAGAACACCCGACATCCTCGCACCTTCGGTGTCGAGATGGCGTCTGTGTCGTTGGCCTCGCTCTTCATCGAGTACCTCGATCGCATCGACGACGCCTTCGGGGCCCCCGAAGTGGGCGAACCGAGCGACTTCGGAGAGAAGATCGCCTGGTCGGCCTACACACATGGCCGGGTCCAGCGGCTCGGCTATCGAATCCACAAGCCGAAACATCTCTACAACTTCCGCAACCGGCATGGGTTCAGCGACACGGCAGATCAAGCGTTCGAAGCCCTATGGGCAGCTAATCATCTGACCTGGGCCGACATCCTGGCCCTCTGCCCTCCGAAAGGCTGAGGTGCATCGCTCGGTCATCCCCGTCTCAGGACTTCAGCGGATAGGCAGAGCACGAAGTGCAAAAGCCCGCTGAATCCAAGGAATAGCCGCGGTGCGGAGCACCCATCCGCTATTCCCCTTAGCCGAGATCGTGCATCGAGACGGCCTCATGCAAGTCGATGTCCGGGGGTGCGCTGAGCAATCCGGTACACGCCGTTGCCATCTCGACCATCACCGCACCGTCGAAGTGCAACTGCTGGGTTTCTTCCGATTCCCACTTCTCGATGATCGTGAATCGCCCGGGTCGAGTGATGGAGGCGACAAGATCGATGTTTCGGGCCGCAGTGTCCATACGGCTGAGAACGACGTACTTTGACAGAACGGCCAGCAACTCTGGGACCATCTCGGTCTCGAAACTCATCGTGACCATCAGCGGTTCGACTTCTGCGGCACCCTCGACCTCGTTGCTTTCGGTCGCCGATACCGGATCGAGTGTTGGGGAATCGTCGGTCACGTGGACTGCCTTCTCAAGGGATCGGATTCGAGTGCCGACACCTGTGGGGTGAACGGTCACCCTGTGTGAGCGGGAACTTCATTCGATAGCACAACTGGGGGGCACAGTCGGTACCCTCCGATGACGTTGTATCTGTTGGCGATGGTGAGCGATCACCATCAACGAGATCGGGGATTGTCTTGGCGAAGGAGCGAGTCGAGCGGGACGAAGAAGACCTCGTCAGGCTGTATCTGACAGACATAGGGCAGTATCCCCTGCTCACAAAAGAGGACGAGGTCCGTCTCGCTCAAGCGATCGAGGGCGGCAAGGAAGCTGCGACAGAACTCGAAGCAGCGGAAGCTCCCACCCCAGCTCGCAAGCGTGAGCTTCGTCGTACGGTCCGCAAGGGCCGCGAGGCAGAACGCACCTTCGTGCAATCGAACCTCCGTCTTGTCGTCTCCATCGCCAAGAAGTATCAGGCGTCCGGCCTCCCCCTGCTCGATCTGATCCAAGAGG
>CAZYLX010000232.1:0-5757 GCA_964648595.1 uncultured Acidimicrobiaceae bacterium | reverse complement strand
ACTACGGCCCGTGCGCATTTCTCGACCGGTACGACCCGGCCACCGTCTACAGCTCGATCGACCGTGACGGCCGCTATTCCTATGGGAATCAGCCGGCGATCGCTCAGTGGAATCTCGTGCGATTCGCCGAATCGCTGTTGTCGTTGATCGACCCCGACCAAGATGCCGCTGTCACAGCAGTCACCGAGATCCTCGAAGACTTTCCCGACCGATACCAGCGCTATTGGCTGGCTGGCATGCGAACCAAGCTCGGCCTTGTCGGAGACGACGAAGGCGACGCAAACCTGGCTGCTGAGCTGCTCGATCTTCTGACCGCTCAGCGTGTCGACTACACGTCGATCTTCCGGGCCCTCTCCGACTCGCTCCGAGGCGAAGATCTCCCGTCGTCGAACTTGTTCGACGAAGCTGCAGTGCTTCAGCCGTGGATGAGCCGATGGCGCGAACGTCTCGAGTCCGAACACCGCGACCCCGCAGTCGTTGCCAACGAGATGGACCTCACCAATCCGGTCTACATCCCCCGCAACCATCTCGTAGAAGAAGCACTCGCAGCTGCAGGCGAGGATGACTTGGCGCCGTTCCATTCACTGCTTGAAGCAGTCACCGAACCCTTCACTGAGCGCATCGGCTGGGAACGATTCGCGACCCCCGCGCCGGATGGCTTCGATGATGTGTTCGCCACGTTCTGTGGCACGTGATCACCCGCAAACAGTCGTTCCACAAGCACAACACCCGTCGGGGTGCTTACGACCACGGTGACTCGGCCGGGATCCTCTGTAACAACTGTCGGGCTCGCTTGTCTGAATAGGGGTGCCTCCGAAGGGCCGCCAACAGATCGGTCGAGCGCACACTCAAAAGACCAGCGGATGGGCAGGGATTCTCTGTAACAACTGCCTGACTCGGCTGTCTATGTACTTGAGCCTGTGAAGAGGCTCTTTGTCGGCCACACCCCGTTGAGCGGGTGGCCGCACATCCGGTGACCTAAGTCACCAGAAACGGAGAAACGTCATGAGTCGCCATCTTCCCGCATCCCCTCCTGCCTCCGAAAATTGCCTCGTCGGGCGCTCACTACGCATGCCGGTCAACGCTGATCACAAGGTCAACGGCAACCCCCTGACCGGGCCCTGGCCAGACGGCTTCGGAACTCTAGTCGTAGGCATGGGCTGCTTCTGGGGGGCCGAGCGTCTGTTCTGGGAGCTCCCGGGCGTCTACAGCACTGCAGTCGGCTACGCCGGCGGCACCACCCCAAACCCCACCTACGAAGAGACCTGCACCGCAATGACCGGGCACACCGAGGCCGTCCTCATCGTGTTCGACCCCACCGTGGTGAGCGTTGACAAGTTGCTCGGAGTGTTCTGGGAAAACCACGACCCGACCCAGTACATGGGCCAGGGCAACGACGTCGGCAGCCAGTATCGATCAGCCATCTACACCAGCACCGTCGAGCAGTACGAGACCGCCGAGGCAAGCCGCGACGCCTACCAGCAGAAGCTCGCCGACAGCGGCTTCGGCGCCATCACCACCGAGATCGCCCCGGCCGGCGAGTTCTACTACGCCGAGGCCTATCACCAGCAGTATCTGGCCAATAACCCCGGCGGCTATTGCAACCACGGCTTCTGCCAGGTGGCCTACGGCTGAGCACCCCACGATCTGTCCGCCGCCACTGCAGTTCCCGTCGATCCTGATCAGAACGGAGAAACCCGATCATGACCAACCCCTATGGCATCGCCCTCCAACCAGCCCCTGAGTTCCGCTTCGATGAATGGCTGGCCAATGTCGATACCGACGACGGCCTGCGTCTGGCCGACATCGAAGAGCCCTTCGTCTATCTCTACAACTTCCAGTCGTGGTGCCCCGGCTGTCACAGCCACGGATTCCCGACCATGAAAGCGGTCAAAGACCACCTCGAGGCGGCCGGGAGAGGGCACCTCGTCCGTTTTGTGGCCGTCCAGACCGTGTTCGAAGGCCACGACACCAACACCGCAGACGCCGCCATTGACTCGATGGCTCGCCACGAGCTATCTGACATCGTCCTCGGCCACGACACCGGACCACCCCCAACGGTCATGGTCGACTACCAAACGGGGGGCACCCCCTGGACCGTGATCATCGGCCCTGGGCCCGACCGGATCGTCCTCGACAACGGCTTCCACCTCGAAGCCGAGGACATCATCGAACGAATCGAACAACACCTACCCGACCCGGCCTCAGCTGCCGCCGACTCGACCCCATCAGCAAGAAACGAGCAGACCATGAACACGCCCGCCCCCAACCCAACAACCGACGAGCTGCGAGAGCGGCTCACCCCCGAGCAGTACGAGGTCACCCAGAACGGCAGCACCGAGCGTGCCTTCACCGGCCAGTACCACGACACCAAAGACCCTGGCGTCTACCACTGTGTCGTCTGCAACGAGTCCCTGTTCGACAGCGACCAGAAGTTCGACTCCGGCACGGGCTGGCCCTCCTTCTCACAGGAGATCAGCGATGGCAGGGTGAATCGAATCGATGACCGCTCCCACGGGATGGTCCGGACTGAGGCCCGGTGCACCAACTGCGATGCCCATCTCGGTCACGTCTTCCCAGACGGACCCCGTCCCACTGGGGATCGGTACTGCATGAACTCGGCCTCCTTGTCGCTCGAGCCCGCCAACGAGTAGCAACCGCCGAGCCGGGTGGGGTCGGGCCGCCAAAGGCCGAACCCGCCTCGACCGTGCCCGGCCCGCACCCTCCCTGGCCCGTCACTGCCGGCACTGGAGTTGCCTCTGTTGATCAAAGCGTCGGACCATGGGACCAACCAAGCCCACTCGAGCGTGTGTCGCATTGCTAACGGGAGCTCCGGCACCGAGCGGCACCATGCGGAAATGAGCCCCGGAGCTGGATCCTGGAACCGCTTGTTTCCGGGCCCTGCCGCTCGATGCCCCTGGGCGCAACTTGGGCCTTGTTCGTTCGAGTCCCCCTCCGACACTGAAGTTTCCCCAGGTCATAGGCCTGGGGATTCTGCTTTTTGTGTCGCATTGCTAACGGTTTGCTAGCGGGAGCTCGGCATGCCCGATTCGTTCCGCCCGATCACAAGACCCGGGTGTTCGGCACCGCCCAGGTTTTCGACACGCTGCGCTTCGATTGAGAGAGCGGCAGTTCCTGGTTTCAGCCTGTGGGGGCCGAACATTGCGTCGTGCCTGGTCAGGCTGCGTCTTGGTATTCGTTGATGAGTCCGTGGCATCGGGTTGATTTCACGATGTGGAGCTGGCGTTGGTTCAACGGCGTTGGTGCCTCGGATACCAACGGTGGTCTTTGGCCGAGTGAGCGGTGGGGGCGGTGTTGGTTGTAGTGGTCGGTGTAGTCGACAACGAGTTGTTCGAGTTGGTGTTGGTTCCAGATGATGGTGCGGTCGAGGAGTTCGCGGCGGATGGTTCCGATCCATCGTTCCGCGAAGGTGTTGGCCACGGGGGTTCGGACCGGGGTCTCGAGGATGGTGAGGCCTTCGGTGCGGAAGATCTCGTCGAAGGCGTCGATGAATTGGCTGCCCCGATCACGAACCAGCGCTCGTGAGCCCGCGAGCTGGTCGGCGTGACGGAGGAACAGGTTGCGTGCTGCTTGGGTTTTCCAAGCTACGGTCGGGTTCGCCGTGATGCCAGCGATGTAGACCTCGCGGGTGGTCACGTCGATGAAGAACAGCACGTAGTAGCGGCGGAGCGATGCGGTGTCGATAGTGAAGAAGTCGCAGGCGACGGCGGCCTGGGAGTGGAGGAACTGTGACCAGGGCGAGTCGGCGGAGTTCGGGAGCGGTGGATGGTCGCCCTCGTGGTCGACTTGTCTGGGTCCAGTAACGGGCGATGCGTCGTCGGTGCCATCGCAGCAGAGTGCCTGGGGTGACGATCCAGCAGTTGCGTCGGGGTCGGGCGAGTGCCGCAGCGGCTGCGCCGAGCAGGAACTGGTCATTGTCGTTGAGGGTTGGATGGTCGATCTGGCGGCCGAGCACCAGGGGTTGATGGCGCAACACGATGATCTCTAGGTCCTTGCTGCGCCCGGACCGGACTGCGAGGCGGGCTAGTACGGCGATGAGGCGATACAGAATTCGGTGCATGAGCCTTCAGGATCGGTCGACGTTTCCCCTGGTCAACACCCGCGACCGAATACTCGGCCCCCACACGGTCAGGCGTCGAGTGGCAAGTTGACACCTATCCGCCTTAATAGGTATATTGGAACCTATGGCCTTGAGTATCAAGAGTGAGCGAGCAGACCAGCTTGCGCGTGATCTCGCTGCGCTTACGGGAGAGTCGATCACCGATGCCGTGGTGGCGTCGCTCGAAGCTCGTCTCGAGGTCGAGCGTCGACGTCGACGGGCTCTGGGCCTTGGCGACATCGTGGAACGCTTTTGTCGGTTGCCGGAGCTCGATGAACGCGACCCCGATGACATCATCCGCTACGACGAGCATGGACTGCCGGTGTGATCGTCGTCGATACGTCGGCAATCGTCGCGGTCTTGTTCGGCGAACCGGGCAGTGCTGAACTCGAACGTCATTTGCTCGGAGATCGCTGTGTGATGTCCGCAGCGACGCGCGTGGAACTGGGCATCGTCATCGAGGCCAAGACGGGTTCAGCGGGAACCCAGCTACTCGAAGAGCTTCTTGGTCGAGTTGAGATCGAGATCGCCCCCGTGGATGCCGAGCTCGCGGAGGAAGCGATCGTGAGCTGGCGTCGGTTCGGTAAGGGACGTCATCAGGCCGGACTCAACTTCGGTGACACGTTCTCGTATGCACTCTCAAGGCGGCTCGGACAACCGCTGTTGTTTGTAGGTAACGACTTCTCGCATACCGACGTCACGGTGCCCTGACCGACTCGATGCGAAGGTGCTAGCGGTCAGGCTGCAGCCAACTCCACGCTCCAGGGCGCGCGTGTACTCAGGGTTAAACTCGCCCCTCCGACACGAACAAGCGTTCGATCCGTCAGAACGTGCGGTCGAATAGCACCCAACCGGATGGATTCTCGGCACGTACAGGGCTGCTGAGCGGCTCTGAGGTGTTGAGGTCGCGTTGAGGTCCATGCGCTTTCCTGTTGGGATCAATCGCGTATGGATCAGGGCATCTGGACGAGGGTGCTCCGTTGGGCCGAGCCTTGGACGAAGAAACCGCCTGCCTTGTCAACCAGAGCGATGTAGCCCGGGTCTGCCTGCAGGCTCTGGTTGGCGGAATCCAGTTCTGCGCCGCTCTGGGCAGAGAAAATCCAACTGACGTCGAAGAAGTTCCCGGCCGCGGAGTTGGTGAAAAGTCCGCTCATGCCTGTCACATTGTTGACGTACTCTAGGACCTCCATACCCCAGCCCATCGCGTCAGCCAGATGGCCGTTCATGATCGTCGACTGCGTGAGGGTCACGATCGGCGCCGGCTCACCTTGATCGCCGGCGGCGCCCAAGATCTGAACCAGATTGGTTTCGGCCGGAGCGGTCAACAAACCTGCACTCTGGCTCGCCAGGGCTTGGTAGTCCTCCGACGCGCCCAGCTTCTGCTGAAAACCGAGCAGTTGCTCGGTTCCTTCGACCCGCGTGCTGATCCCGAACGTACCAATTGGTTGGCCGGAACTCATCGCCCACGCATTGGCCGTGGTGCCGCAGGCGGCAGCCACGGCGTCACGCAGTTGCGGGACCAACGAGGCTAACTCGCCTCCCCTCCCCGGATTCGCCTGGAGTGTTGCTGAATAGATGTACATGCTGTTCCCTCCGTTGTGGCCCGCGGTTGCGAGCGTCGAGGAACAGCGCCCAGG
>CAZYLX010000231.1:0-5758 GCA_964648595.1 uncultured Acidimicrobiaceae bacterium | reverse complement strand
CGTATCGAACCCGAGGCAGCGTGGCTCGGATCCACACGAACATGAACAAGAAGAAGAACATCTTGCCGAAGAACCACAACAACCCGAGCACGGGGCCGAGCAAATGGTCGCCGGGGATGTCGAACAAAGGGGCCGGGCCGCCGAAGAAGAGGGTGACGATGATGGCGGCCATCGTGACCATGTTCATGAACTCGGCGAGGAAGAAGAGAGCGAAACGAATCGAGGAATACTCGGTGACGTATCCGCCAACGAGTTCCTGCTCGGCTTCGACGAGGTCGAACGGGGGCTGGTTGAGTTCGGCCGTCCCAGCGATCACGAACACGATGAACGGGACGAAGCCAGTGACCACGACGTTCCAGGTGAAGAGGCTGTCGGCCTGGGACAACACGATTCCATTGGTGGACAGCGTCCCGGACACCAGGATCACGGCGGCGAGGGACAGACCGAGGGCCGCCTCGTAAGAGATGGCTTGGGCCGATGCTCTGACCGAGCCGAGCAGTGGGTATTTGGAACCCGACGACCAACCGGCAAGGAGGATGCCGTAGATGCCAAGGGAGCTCATGGCCAGGAAGAACAAGATGCCGACAGGAACGTCAGCCACCTGCCACAAGAACTCGCGGCCGAAGAGGGTGGTCGTACCGTCCTTGCCGTCGGAGAAGTCTCCAGCGATCGGCACGAGGGTGAACGTCAAGAACGCAGGGATCAGCGAGAGATAGGGAGCGAGCTGGAAGACGAACCGGTCAGCGCGGGTCGGGATGATGTCTTCCTTGAAGAACAGCTTCATGCCGTCGGCGAGCGTCTGGAGCAACCCGAACGGGCCGGCAACATTCGGACCGAGGCGGTTCTGGAGACGGCCGATCACTTTTCGCAGGAACCACACCATGAACATGGTGGCAACGAGGCAGATCACGAAGGCCGCGACAACCATCACCAATGACATGATGACGTCGCCGAAATCGACGCCGTCGGCGAGGAATGGATGGCCCATCAGACGACCGCCACTCGAACGTCGGTCACAACAGCAGAGCTGTCGATGATCTCGCCGGCATCAACGCCCGGTAATCGGAACGGCACGCGAGAGGCGCCCTTCGGCAACCCGGCATCGCGGTTGGCGGCCATCGTTGCCGATCCGGTGGACCACTCGACCGTGACCTCGGCGCCGTCGTCGATGCCGAGCGCATCGAAATCCGAAGCTGAAAGATGGATGGACGTCGGTTGAGCGAGATCACGAAGCGACGCCGCGTGCTGCACCATCGTTCCGAGGTCCCAGAGCTTGCGATCAACCACCAGGCGCAGACCGTACCCGTCTGGAGCGGGGGGGACCACGGGATCGCCAAACTCGGGAGCGGGATGCCCGCCGATATCGAGAAGTGGGCCATCCCCTGGAACCGCGAGAGCCGCCCAATCGACATCGGCAAACGCTGGAATCGTTGCCGACATCTGCGTACGGATTTCGTCGATGGTCACGACACCAAGGTCGTGACCGAGGGCCGACGCGACCTCGACGGCAATCATCCAATCGCTACGGGCTTGCCCCGGCGGGGTCACCTTCGCGTGAAGCGGCGACAACCGGCCCTCGAGGTTGAGGAATGACCCATCGGCCTCGCCGGAAGCAGCTGCGGGCAGCACCACCGACGCCTTTGCCGACGAGTCGTTGAGGAATGTGTCGACCGCGATGATATTGGCGACACCGTCGAACGCCCGCTCGACCAGACCACGATCGGGCACATCTGCGAGGGGATCGGCGCCCAGGAACACCAGTGTGTCGATTCCACCGTCGGCCGCCGCTCGCAGGATGGCGAGCGTGTCGAGACCGGCGGCCTTGAGGTGTCCCCCGTCGAGCCCGACCTCCGGCGACAGGCCAGTAGCCAGCGCGCCGTGGATGTTGCCTCTGCGGAGGCCACTCAACACCTTGGCACCCGGCGCTGCAGAGAGCAGCGCGCCGATGGCGTCCATCGTGACTTCGGCTGACTCGGCAAGGTTTCCGCGGCCCGCCACGATGGTGACCGGACGATCGGACCCGAGGAGCTCGGCGATCTTTGCCAGCGACGAGGAGGCGACGCCACCGACGTCGGCATCGAGCTTGCCGGCAGCAATCGCCGCAGCGACGGCGCCGGACTGGCCGGGAAGTGGGTGGGCGCTGACCGCGGCATGAACGGCCAGGCTCGTTGCATGCGGCGTCATCTCGATGATCGACGCACCGCTCTGTGTTGCCGCGTGGCGAAGACGTAAGAACAGGGTCGGTAGTTCTTCCTTCGGATCGGCCCCGAGAAGCACGATCACCCCACCGGGTGCGGTCGCCTCGGTGATGGTTGCTCGCGGCAACCCGAGGAACACTGAAGAGGGGAGCCCGTCACCCAACTGGGCATCGATATTCGTGACACCGAGGCGGTCACGGAGCAGGGTCGACCATGCGAACTGCCCTTCCAGAGGCAGGCGGGCGCCACCGATGACACCGACCCGTGCGGCGTCGACCGACAATGCGTCGGCGATGGCTCCGGTTGCGTCGTTCCAACGACGACCTTCGAAGGCGTCGTTGACCCTGACCAACGGCTCGACAACCCGAGCATCGGACTCCGATGCTTCGTAGGCGAAGCGCTCCTTGTCCGACAACCAGCTCCAGTTCACGGCATCGGAATCGACTCCGAGGATGCGGACCAGGCGATCCCGCGACGATTGGAGTGCCACTCGGGCACCGGTGCTGTCGACGGTCGATGTGCTCTCGGTCTCGTTGAGATCCCAAGGACGAGCCTTGAACCGATAGGGCTCGGCGGTCAACGCTCCAACCGGACAGATCTGCACGGTGTTGCCGCTGAAGTACGAAGAGAACGGGTGATCGGGGAAGGTGTTGACCTGGGTTTGAGCGCCACGATCCATGAAATGGATCAGTGGATCACCGGCGACCTCATCGGCAAAACGGGTGCATCGGTCGCAGAGGATGCAGCGCTCGCGGTCGAGGTAGACGAGGTCGCTGATCGGAATCGGCTTCTCGTAGTGCCGTTTCTCTTCGACGAACCGGCTCTCGCCGGGACCGAAGGCGTAGGCGTTGTCCTGCAAGGGGCACTCGCCGCCCTTGTCGCAGACCGGGCAGTCGAGCGGATGGTTGATGAGTAGCAGCTCGAGCACGCCGTCCTGAGCCTGCTTCGATGACTCGGACTCGGTGTTGACCACCATGTTCGGGGTGACGGTGAGCATGCAGCTGGGCTGCAAACCGGGGCCGCGGCCGGTGTCGACCTCGACCAGACACATCCGGCACATGCCGACCGAGCTCATCCGCGGGTGATAGCAGAATCGCGGAATGTGGACTCCGAGGCGTTCGCACGCTGCGATCAGCAGCTCGCCTTCGTGAGCTTCCAACTCAGTGCCATTCAGTGTGAACGGGACACCCGTTGTTGGTTCGGTTGCGGTCACGGCGAAACCTCTCGAGCCGAACGCGACGAAGTCGCAACAACCTTCGCCTCGAATTCGGCGCGGAATCGACGCACGGCTGAGGTGATCGGAGCCACCGAGGAGGGACCGAGAGGGCAGATGGTGGTCTGCTTGGGAGGGAACGGCACCGCCTCGAGACCGGCATCACCAAAGCTGGCAACGGGATAGTCGCCAGGGCTGATGTTGCGGCCGATGTCGAGGAGCAGATCGATGTCCTCGGGGCGACCGAGCCCGTCGTCGATGCGTTGGAGCACCTTTTCTTCCCAGCTCGTGCCCTCACGACAAGGGGTGCATTTGCCGCAGGATTCACGAGCGTAGAAACGGACCAGCCGAAGCGCGGCCTTCACCGCGTCGGTGGTTTCGTCCATGACCATGATTGCTCCTGAGCCGAGCATCGATCCGGCTGGGCCGACCTCGGACGCCTCGATTTTCAGGTCGAGTTGGTCCTCGAAGAACCATGGGGCCGATCCACCGCCCGGCACGAATGCCTTGAGATCGTGGTCCTTGCTGATCCCTTGGCAGAAGTTGTCGTCGTAGAAAAGGTCGCGGAAGGTCGGAATGCCCTGTTCCACCTCGTACACGCCGGGCCGCTTCACATGCCCGCTGATGGCAAGCATGCGCGTGCCTGGCGACTTCTCGGAGCCGATCTTCTTGTACTCGTGAGCACCGTTCACGATCAGCCACGGCAGATTGGCGAGGGTCTCGACGTTGTTCACGATCGTCGGCTTCATGTACAGGCCCTTGGCCGCGGGGAAGAACGGCGGCTTGAGGCGAGGCATGCCTCGGTTGCCCTCGAGTGATTCGATCAGGGCGGTCTCTTCACCGACGATGTACGCGCCGGCACCCCAATGGAGTACGACGTCGACCGAGACGTCGGTGCCAAGGATGTTCTTGCCGACGAACCCGGCGGCGTAGGCCTCGTTGAGGGCCAGAGCGATGTTCTCCTGAGCCTGCGCCATCTCTCCCCGCACATACAGGAAGCACTGGTTCAGACCCAACGCGTAGCAGGCGATGACGCAGCCCTCGATGAGCTGGTGGGGGTCGCGCTCCATCAGGAGGCGATCCTTGTAGGTGCCCGGCTCGGACTCGTCGCCGTTGACGACCAGGTAGCGGGGCCACACGGGAGGCATGAAGCCCCACTTGATGCCGGCAGGGAAGCCGGCGCCACCGCGACCCAGCAACACAGCGTCTTTGACCTCGGCTGCAACCTCGGCCGGGGTCTGAGTCAGCGCCTTCTTCAGACCGTCGTAGCCGCCGGTGGCGAGAGACCGCTCGAGCGTGTTGCTGTCCTCGTAGCGGAAACGGCTGGTGACGACCTTCGGCCCGGCGTTGTCGACGTAACCCGGGACATGGGCGATGTAGTCGTTGGTCGGTGTTGCCGTGCTCACGAGACTTCCTCCGGGGCGGGCTGGCGGCTGGCGAACCACGCCGGAGTGCCGGTGACTTCAGGAGCAGATACCCCTGCGAGACGATCAGGCGTGATGGTCTGGCGGACACGGGCCAGCGTGCCGTGATCAGGTATGTCGGTCCGCTTGCCGGCGCGGAGGTCGCCGACCAAGGTGTCGAAATCGTCGTTGTCGAGGCGGTACTCGTAGCGGTAATTCACCTGCAGACACGGAGCCTCGGTGCAGGCGGCGATGCATTCGACATCTTCGAGAGTGATGAGGCCATCGTCGGTCGTGCCGCCGGGACGAATGCCCAACGATTCCTCGGCGTGATGCAACAGCTCTTCGGCTCCGAGCAGCTGGCACGACAGGTTGGTGCAGATGTCGATCTTGTACTTGCCGACCGGATGGGTCACAAACATTTCGTAGAAGCTGCACGTGCCCATGACCTCGGCCGGCGTGACACCGACGAGCTCTGCCAAGTGCTGCATGGCATCGTCGGCGACGTAGCCGTCCTGCTCCTGGGCCAGGTGCAGCAGTGGGATCAGTGCGGATTTCTTGCGGGGATAGCGAGCGATGATGTCGTTCGCTATCGCTTCGTTCTCGGGGGAGAGTCGACTCACGGCTACCTGTCTACTTCGCCGAGGATGGGATCGACACTGCTGATGATGGCAACAGCATCGCCGACGAGAGAATCAGCCAGCATGTGCGACATGGTCTGCAGGTTCACGAAGCTCGGGCCCCGTATGTGCATGCGGTACGGCTTCGACGATCCGTCGGAGACGATGTAGCAGCCGAGTTCGCCGCGAGGCGATTCGACGGCAACGTAGGTCTCGCCCTCCGGCACCTTGAAACCCTCGGTGAAGATCTTGAAGTGGTGGATGAGGGCCTCCATCGATTCGTCGATGCGGGCTCGGGGCGGAGGGGTGACCTTCGTGTCCTGG
>CAZYLX010000230.1:0-5777 GCA_964648595.1 uncultured Acidimicrobiaceae bacterium | reverse complement strand
TCGAGGCTGTGGCCTTTGTTGTCCACCCCGCGGACCTCATCGACAACAAGATCGCCTGTGTCGACTTCGTTGAGACCGAGGAAGGCGCAGCCGCTGCCGCGATCGAAGCTGGCCTGGAAACGGATGAATAGCCGGCACATGGCGAGGAACTGTCGCCGGTGACATGATCGGCTGCATGGCCGAAGACCCGTCCAACACTCGTCAACTCGCCGAGGACGTGCAGGCGGCGCTCACGAACGATCTCACGATCGACATCACAACGGTCGGTCGCCAGAGCGGGGAGTCACAGCGGATCGAGATCTGGTTCCTGCACGTCGGCGGCGTCATCTACATCACAGGAACACCGGGGCCGCGAGATTGGTTCGCCAATCTCGCGGCCAACCGATCGTTGACATTCCACCTCAAGGAATCCGTCACGGCAGACCTCGAGGCGACGGCATCAATCGTGTCCGACATCGACGAACGTCGCGGTGTGATCGAGTCGATGGTCGCCAGCTGGTATCGCGAACAGGTGTCGAGCCAGGAAATGCTCGACACGGCTCCGATGGTGCGGATCACGTTTGCGAATCAGATCTAGCCCGACGTCGGTCGGCGCACTGATCTTGCCCTGGCCCGCAACCCTCCGGTAGAACTCACGGGTCAACCACGGGGGACGCGGCGTGACGATCGAATCATCAAGCATGAGAATTCGGGGCCTACTGCTGTGACGCGGGTCGTTGTTCTCAAGCTGGCCGAGCTGATCGTGGTGCTCCTCGTCGTCTCGTTCCTCAGCTTCATGTTGCTGTCGCTCGTGCCGGGGAACCCGGAGTTTCAGATCCTCGGCGAGAACGCGACTCCCGAGTCGATGGCAGAACTTCGAGCCGAGCTGGGCCTCGATGATCCATTGTTGACTCGCTACTTCCGTTGGTTGGGTGACGTGTTGCAGGGGGATCTCGGCCGCTCCGACCGCCTGAACCAGGACGTGGCCGACACCTTGGCCGAGAAGCTGCCAGTCACACTCGAGCTGGCGTTCTTGGCCATCGCCACAGGGGTGTTCTTCGCTCTGCCGTTGGGCATCTTGAGCGCGTGGCGGGCGGGAAGCCTCACCGACCGGGTCATCACCACGGTGAGTTTCGGAGTGCTTTCCCTTCCGAGCTTCCTGGTGGCGATCGGGTTGCTGATCATTTTCGCCGTGAACTGGAATCTGCTTCCAGCTGCACCGGCGTGGGTTCCATTGACGGAGGCACCGCTCACGAACCTGAAGAACGTGATCTTGCCCGTCACTGCCTTGGCACTGGGCGAAATCGCCGTCCTCACCCGCGTGCTTCGATCCGACATGATCGAAACCTTGCAGAGTGACTTCATCGCCGCAGCGCGGGCAAAAGGGATGTCGAATCGCTACATCCTCGTACGGCACGCACTTCCGGGATCGCTCATGTCCATGCTCACGCTCATCGGGCTGCAAATCGCTGGAGCCATGACCGGCGCAATCGTCATCGAGCAGATCTTCGGCCTCCCCGGGATCGGGAGGATGCTCGTGATCGCCATCTCCGCCCGAGACCTCGTGCTCGTACAGGGCACCGTTCTCGTCATCGCAACGGCCTACGTGGTGGTCAACTTCATCGTCGATCTCACCTATCAATTCGCTGACCCAAGACTTCGCAATGGTTAGCCCAACGGTTGCGACGACGACGTCCGCTACTCCTTCGCGCGGTCGCGGTGACTTCGGCATGCTCTTCTGGATCAGCCTCGGCTGGATCTGCATCGTCTTGTTCGCTGCAGTCTTCGGTGATCTCCTCCCGCTGAAGGACCCGAACCGGATCAACCCGGCCGACAGATTCCTGCCCGTCTTGACAAAGGGAAACGTCCTCGGGACCGACCAACTCGGACGAGACGTTCTCTCCCGGCTCGTCGATGGCGCCCAGGTGTCGATGTTCATCAGCGTCGCAACGGTCACCGTCGGGATCATGATCGGTGGCGTGATCGGGACAACAGTCGGCTTCTTCCGCGGACGAGTCGAGCGGGCCGTGATGGTTGTCGTCAACATCATGCTGTCGTTCCCTGCGTTGGTCCTGTTACTCGGCGTCGTCGCCATGGTCGGCTCATCGCTCAAGGTGATCACGATCATGTTCTGCATCCTGGCTGTGCCCGGCTACGTGCGCTTTTCCCGGGCGTCGACGCTGGTGTTGATGCAGAACGAATGGGTTTCGGTGAGTCGGATGATCGGCACGAAGAACAAACGCCTGGTACTCAAAATCCTGATGCCCGAGGTGCTCGTCACCCTCATCACGTTCGGCCTGCTCGCCCTTGGTGGTGTGATCGTCGCAGAAGGCACGATCGCTTTCCTCGGCTTCGGCATCCCGCCGCCCCAGGCGACATGGGGATCCATGATCGCCGAGGGCAAGAACGCACTGGACGAGACGTTGAGCCTGGCCCTCGTGTCTGCCGGGACGATGTTCATCACCATCTTGTCGTTGAACCTCGTCGGTGACGGGCTTCGACAAAAGCACCAACTTCGAGAATCACAGATCTGATCCGGCCAGTTTCGGTCACAGAACCAAGGGGACGAATCCATGAACAGAGTGCTCCGACTCATCACACTGCTGATCGCACTGGCGATGATGGCCGCGGCCTGCACTTCAAGCGACACCGACGACGATGCCGGGGGTGACGACAGCGGCGCCGATGCCGATATCGCTGACGCCGAGACCGCGGCCGCGGCCGCGCCAGACGAATCTGGTCTGGAGCTCACACGAGGCGGCGAGGTCACCATCGGCATCGTTTCCGAGAGCACCGGGTGGTATCCGCCGAGCGCCGAGACGGCGTTCTCCGCTGGCTTCCTCGTCATGGATGCCCTCTATGACCGATGGTTCCACCAGACCGGGACTGGAGAGATCGTGCCCGTTCTGGCCGCGGAGCGGGCCACCCCGAACGCCGATGCCACGGAGTGGACAATGCCCATCCGACAAGGCGTGAACTTCCACGACGGCACCGAGCTGAATGCGCAGGCCGCAGCCGACATGATCACGCAGTGGCTCGAAGGGCCGTTCGGATCGAGCTCGACGATCGAGGGAACTGAGGTCGTCGACGAGTACACGATCCGCTACATCCTGAAGGATGCCGACCCGGCGTTCGAGCAGACCCTGGCCGGCATCTCTACCGGTGCGGCCTTCTCCCCGACAGCAGGTCGAGCATTCGGACCGGAAGACTCGGTCGAGAATCCGATCGGCACCGGGCCTTTCATGTTCGAGTCGTGGACGCGTGACTCGGAGATGGTCGTTGTGCGCAACCCCAACTACTGGCGGTCGGCCCCCGACGGAGAGACCCTGCCGTACCTCGATCGCATCCGGTTCCGTGTCCTGTCCGACGCTGATGCCCGCCGTGCCAGCTTCGCCGCCGGCGATCTCGACCTGGCCACGCAGGGCGGACCAGACGGTGCGCAGGATCTCATCGACGACGGCGCAATTCCCTACGAGTACATCGGCAACGGAGCCGGCTTGAACATCTACAACACCTTCGAGCCACCCTTCGACGATGTCCGTATCCGGCGGGCCGCCGCCCACGCCTTGAACCCGGAGAGCGCGAACGCGTTGAGCGCCGCGAATCTCTCGGGTATCAATGTCGTTCGCACCCAATATTTCGGTTCCACCAGCAAGTGGTATGACGAGGCCGCAGGAGAGGGCTACGCCCTCTTCGATCTCGCCGAGGCACAACGTTTGGCCGATGAATACATCAACGACGCCAGCCGAAGCGACGGCAAGGCCGTGGGTGACCCCGTGAGCTTCACCTACGACTGCAACACGGATCCGATCA
Organism: uncultured Acidimicrobiaceae bacterium; assembly: GCA_964648595.1. GTDB lineage: Bacteria > Actinomycetota > Acidimicrobiia > Acidimicrobiales > SZUA-35 > SZUA-35. Next base: position 1,985 of record CAZYLX010000230.1, on the reverse strand, counting down.
ATCTTGACCGGGCCCAACTCTTCGCTCAGGAATGGGGTGACATCGGCTTCGAGGTCGACATCGAGACGACCGAGCAGTCGAGCTTCGTGACGCAGATCGTCGGCACGACCAGCGATCCGCTGTTCGCCGGCGACTTCCAGATCGCCTGCTGGGCTGACGGTAACTCCGACGATCCGCTTCAGTTGTTCCGGACCCGATACGGCGACGGTCAGGTTCTGAACTGGACGAACTACAGCGGCCCGGACATCGATGCGCAGCTCGACATCCTCCGCAACAGCCTCGACTTCGAAACACGCAAGGCGGCAACAGCCGAGATCAGCAGGATCACGGCTGAAGCGATGCCTGTGAACTGGTGGGAGTCCGGTTCGACCCTCGTGCTCACCACGCCCGAGATTCGCGGCCTCGAGACCTACTCGTACCCGGACGGCGGCGGCGACGAGCGTATGTCCGGCGGTCGGGTGTGGTGGCACGAGGTCTGGCTCGACGGAGCGGAGCCGCTCACCGACATCCCGACCGGCTTCATCGAAACTCCCGACGCCCCCGAAACACCGACAACCACGGAACCTCCGGTGGCCGAGGGATCGGTACCGAATCCCGAGGTGGCGGCTGCGATGCCGGCGGCTCCAGCTGGTCTGACAATCGGCAACACCGATCCGCCACTTTCCGACCTGTGCCCAGGCATCAGCCTTCTGGACACGATCGAACCAGCGTCGGCTACTTACCAGCAGTACGTGGGTGACCCGACCTTCGGCCCGTTCGTCAACATCAACATCTACGAGCTGGGCGACGGTGAAGCCGATGCGATCATCGGCCGCTACGACCAAGCGCTCGTTGACTGCGCCGACTTCACGGCCACCCTCGCTGACGGGACAGTCGTCATCGCCGGCTATGTCGCCCGCGACCTCGGATCATGGGGAGACGAAACCCACAGCTACGGCAACGCGGGCACCGCCGGCGGATTCGCAATCGACACCGACATCGTCGCGATCAAGACCGGCAACAACCTGGCAATCGTGACATCGCTCCACGTCCTGGCCGCCGCAGACGGTTCGGTTGCCGGACTCGCCGAGGAAGCGGCCGGAATCCTGGCCGGATTGGGATGAGCAGATGGAACTGAGCACATTCAAAGACTTCGCCGGAAACCTCAGCCCCTGGGCCCACATCGCGACCACGGGAGCTGATGGCGAGCCCGACGTCGTTCCCGTGCACCCGTGCTGGGAGGGCGACACGCTGTGGATCATGGCCGGCACCACCTCGGCGAAGGCGAGGAACATCGCCGACAACAGCAAGGTGGCGCTCCATTGGCAAGTGACCGAGATCGGCGACGGCGCGGAACTCTGGGGTACTGCGCAGGTTTTCAGCGATCTCGAAACCAAGCGCCGGCTCTGGGCGGGAGTGTTCGACTACGACCTGAACGCCTTCGCACCAGGCGGCCCGGACGACTCGGATGGGACAGGCTTCATCGCCATCACCCCCACCCGAGCTCTCGTGATCAAGCAGTACGGCGCCGCAGGGATGGAGCGTTGGCCGGCGTGAGGTGAGTTGGCCGGTTGGCATGCGTCCGGTCAGCCCGGAGCCTTTGCTCCTGCCTTGGCTTTCGACTTCGCGGATTTCGACCTCGCCTTGGTCTTGGTCTTCGCTGCCGGCTTGGTCTTCGCTGCCGATTTCGACTTGGGCTCGGCGGTCGGAGTTTCCGGCGCGGCGTCGGCGGTCGGGTGGTCCGACGGCGTACCTCGACGTCTCGCCGGCGGCTCCTGGGGCACGGCCCATTCGGCGCCCGTTGCTTCGAACAGCGCTTTGACTTCGTCGATGTGGAGATCGGCCAGATCCCAGAGATCGGGCACCAGGTCGCGATCGGCGACGAGTCCGAAGTCGAGCCGATCCTCGTAGCTGTGCACGGTGATGTTCAGACCCATACCGGGGGCGATCGTGGACACCGGGATGTAGTGATCGAGCTTCGCTCCGGCGAAGTAGAGAGGGTGGCG
>CAZYLX010000229.1:0-5782 GCA_964648595.1 uncultured Acidimicrobiaceae bacterium | reverse complement strand
ACCGCAGGCGAATCGGGCGTCGGCCTCTGGCTGACCGTCCCAGATCCCAGTATCGCCGAGAACCTCGGCACGCTCGACCCCGCCTACCTCGTCGTCGACATGCAACACGGCTTGATCGACTATTCCGACGTGCGGCACCTCTTCCAGGCGATCCAGCGCTCAGCGGCGACCCCCTTGATTCGGGTCCCGTGGAACGAACCAGGCATCATCGGCAAGGTTCTGGACGCTGGCGCTCTCGGTGTGATCATCCCAATGGTGAACACGGTCGAAGAAGCAGAGCGAGCTGTTGCTTCGTGCTTCTACCAACCAAAGGGCAGCAGGAGCCACGGGCCGGTTCGTGCTGGCATCGCCCACGGCGACGGCTACGCCACTGAAGCCAACGACGAGGTGGCATGCATCGTGATGATCGAAACGGTGCAAGCCATCGAAAACATCGACGACATCCTGGCCGTCCCGGGAATCGACGCGGTTTACGTTGGCCCGGCTGATCTCTCTCGAACGCTCGGTCTCGTTCCAGAGGGGGATCATGACGACCCTTCGTTCGTCGAAGCGATCGACACCATCCTGGCGGCATGTGCGAAGGCCGGCATCGCTCCCGGTATCCACGCCAACCCGGCGCTCATCGAGAAGAGACTCGATCAGGGCTTCCAGATGGTCACCGCGACATCTGATCTCTTGGCGGTCATGGCTGGCGCCCGTGCCGCACTCGCTGGGGACGGCGACAGCAATCTCTACTGATCACTGATCGCCGGCCTTCGAACGAACGCGCGGAAGAATCTCGTGTGACGAGCAAGCGCGCCTCGTAAGATCGTGCTCGGCAGAAACCGTGAAGTGGGTCCCGAGAGGCCCATACGGACCAGGAGGAAGTCGTTTGGCTGAACGCGAGCGCCGTCGTACGCCCCCGTATGGGGGCGTTTTTGTTACCAGGAACCAAGTACTCGATGCTGATGCGGTCGGCCGAGCGGTTCGGCGCATGGCCCACGAGATCATCGAGCGCAACGAGGGGCTGACCGAAGTGGTGGTCGTCGGCCTCCAAACAGGCGGCATTCCGTTCGCCGAGGCTCTCTGCGCGGCGATGGCCGACATCGAAGGGGTCGACGTACCAATCGGCAAACTCGATGTCGCCTTCTATCGAGACGACATCAACCTGCGTCCTGTCCTCCCAGAGGCAATCACCGATGTCCCGTTCGACATCGCCCGCAGAGTCGTCGTGCTGGTCGACGATGTCCTTTTCACCGGCCGCACGATTCGGGCCGCGCTCGACGCGCTGATTGATCAGGGCCGGCCCCGCGCCGTTCAACTCGCGGTGATGGTCGATCGCGGCCACCGGGAGGTGCCGATCAGGCCCGACTTCGTTGGCAAGAATCTCCCGACACGGGCCGACGAAGCGGTCAACGCCACGCTCGATGGGGTCGACATCGGCGAGATGGAGAAGTAGCAGTGCGGGATCTGCTCTCGATCGAAGATCTCGACGCCGACCAACTCATTTCACTCCTCGATCTCGCTCGCAACTTTGCCACGGTCCAGCAGCGCGACGTCCCAAAGGTGCCGGCGCTGCGAGGCAAGACGATCGTGCTGGCGTTCTTCGAGGACTCCACCCGGACCCGCATCAGCTTTGATCTGGCGGCGCGGCGCCTCAGCGCCGATGTCGTGAACTTCTCGGCATCTGCTTCGTCGCTCACCAAGGGCGAGTCTCTCCGCGACACGGTCGAAACGATCTCGGCGATGGGCGTCGACGCCATCGTCGTGCGGCACCGCAGTTCGGGTGCTCCTCAGCAAGTGGCTCGCTGGACAGACGCCGCGGTCATCAACGCCGGTGACGGCTGGCATCAGCACCCAACGCAGGCCCTCCTCGATTCGTTCACGATTCGTGAGCGACTCGGCTCCTTGGAAGGCAAGCACATTGCCCTCTGCGGCGACATCGCCCACTCGCGTGTTGCCCGCTCGAACTCCCAGGCATTCTCTGCCCTCGGTGCTCGAGTGACGCTCGTCGGGCCCCGCACTCTCCTCCCAGCATCGCTCGAAGGTTGGCCGGTCGAGGTCGCGTCGAGCCTCGACGACATCATCGGCGATCTCGACGTCGCCTACATGCTCCGAATCCAGAACGAGCGCATCAATGACGTCTTGTTCCCGACCGATCGTGAGTACCGCACTCTGTACGGCCTCACCCGGGAGCGTGCCGCAAGGTTGCGCCCCGATGCGCTGATCATGCATCCGGGCCCGATGAATCGGGGCGTGGAAATCGATCCCGAAGTCGCAGACGACCCAAGAGCCGTAGTTCTCGATCAAGTCACTGCAGGTATCCCTGTTCGGATGGCGGTGTTGTTCAGCGCCGTCGGTCCGGGCCAATTCGAAGGAGCACCATCGTGACAACGACGGTCATCAAAGGCGGACGGATTCTCGACCAGGCCGGTGAACGATCGGGCGACGTTGTTGTCGACGACGCCACCGGGCTCATCGCCGAGGTCGGGCCAGACGCGAGCGCCGATCGGACGATCGATGCGTCAGGATGCGTGATCACGCCGGGCTTCGTGGATCTTCACGTCCACTTGCGCCAGCCCGGCAACGAGGCCGCCGAGACGATCGAGACCGGCAGTCGGGCCGCAGCACGAGGTGGCTTCACGGCAATCGTCGCAATGCCGAACACCGACCCGTGCATGGACGACCCCGCTGTGATCAGCCAGGTGATCGAGCTGGGGGAGCGGGCGCTCTGCACGATCAAGCCGTCCGCGGCGATCAGCATTGGCCGGGCCGGAGAACAACTGGCGCCGATGGGCGAGCTCGCTGCGCTGGGCGTTCGGATGTTCACCGATGACGGCACCGGAGTCCAAGATGATCTTTTCATGCGTCGCGCCCTCGAGTACGCCGGCAGCCTGAACACCGACGACGGTGTCCCGATCGTGCTTTCGCAGCACTGTGAAGTCACCGCGTTGAGTCTCGGCGGTGTCATGCACGAGGGCGAGTGGTCGAGCCGTCTCGGGCTTGGTGGGCAGCCAGCCGAGGCCGAGGAGCTGATGGTCATGCGTGACATAGCTCTGGCGCGACTCACGGGTGTGCGGGTGCACTTTCAGCACCTGTCGACTGCCGGCAGTGTGGCGATGGTCCGGGCCGCCAAGGCTGGTGGCCTGCCCGTCACCGCCGAGGCCACGCCGCACCACTTCAGTCTCACCGACGCTTGTTGTGCTGACTACGACGCGAACTTCAAGGTGCATCCACCGCTGCGGACACAAGCGGATGTCGACGCCATCAAAGGCGGCTTGAGAGACGGCACCATCGATGCCATCGCCACTGATCATGCGCCTCACACGCCAGACAGCAAGGAGCGGCCGTTTGATGAGGCGCCGCCCGGGATGTTGGGGCTGGAAACGGCACTGGCCGTCGCCATGAGCGAGCTCGGACTCGAGCTGGGTGAGATTCTCCCGATGATGAGCTGGCAACCGGCGACCATCGCTGGCCTGGGAGACCGCCACGGTCTTCCCGTCGAAGTCGGCAATGCTGCCAATCTGGCAGTCATCGATCCCAACCATCGGTGGACCGTGTCGGGGACGGCGCTGGCGAGCAAGGCCAACAACACACCATTCGATGGTCGAGAGCTGGTCGGACGGGTGCGCCACACGATCCACAACGGCGAGGTCGTCGTCGAGAACGGAGAAGCAACGCGATGAATGCGACGACAAACTCTCAAGCGGGCGGGGGGATCACCATCGCTGCAGTTGCGGCACGCGAACCAGTCCCGATCCGCGCTTCGGCGCTTGTGCTCTCCGACGGCAGCGTCTTCGAGGGCGAGGCGATTGGCGCAGGGCGAGTCGGCCACGGAGAAGTGGTCTTCAACACAGCGCTGAGCGGCTACCAAGAGATCGTGACCGATCCGTCCTACGCCGGTCAGATCATCAACTTCACCTATCCCCACATCGGCAACTACGGAACCAACCCCGAAGACGACGAGAGTCGCGGCACGTTCGCCCGCGGAGTGATCGTTCGCGATCTGGCTCGCCGTCACTCCAATCATCGAGCATCTGAGCACCTCTCTGATTTCCTCGTCCGCCACGATCTGCCAGGAATTGCCGGTCTCGACACCCGGCGCCTGACCCGGCTCCTCCGTGACACCGGGGCGATGCCGGGCGCCTTCGGCCCGATCGAGGGTCCTGGGGCAACAACGATCGATGCCCTGGCTGCGCATGCTGCGGACGAACGAGGGACCGCCGGCGTCGACTTTGTGGCGCAAGTCAGCACTTCCGAGCCCTACAGAATCGGTTTGGAACCAGGTGATGGTGTGCGCTCAGTCGTCGCCTACGACTTCGGCATCAAGACGACCATCCTTCAGCATCTCGGCCGGTTCGCATCGGTCGAGGTGGTGCCGGCATCGACATCGGCTGCCGATGTGCTCGCTCGCAACCCCGACGGGGTGTTCCTCTCGAATGGGCCCGGTGATCCTGAGACCGTTCCGTATGGAGTCGAGGCCATCAGGGGCCTTCTTGGACACACGCCGATCTTCGGAATCTGCCTCGGCCATCAGCTCCTATCGCTGGCCATCGGCGGAACGATCGAGAAGCTTCCGTTCGGACACCACGGCGCGAACCACCCCGTGCGGGACGAGACCACCGGCAAGGTCGAGATCACGAGTCAGAACCACAACTTCGCTGTCACCGCCGAGTCCATCACGTCGGTAGCGGACGTCACGCACATCAACCTCAACGATGGTGTGTGCGAGGGCTTGTCGGTCCGCGATGAGCTGGCATTCAGCGTTCAACACCACCCGGAAGCAAGTCCTGGGCCACATGACTCGGCCTATCTGTTCGATCGATTCGACCAGCTGATGAGCCAGGCTTCCGGTTCGACCAACGGAGCCAACTGATGCCGAAACGCACCGACATCTCGTCGATTCTCCTCATTGGGTCCGGGCCGATCGTCATCGGGCAGGCCTGTGAGTTCGACTATTCGGGAACCCAGGCGTGCAAGGTCCTTCGAGAGGACGGCTACCGGGTCATTCTTGCCAATTCGAATCCGGCAACGATCATGACCGATCCCGAGTTTGCCGACGCGACCTACATCGAGCCGATGACCCTCGAGGTGCTCACCAAGATCATCGAGGTCGAGAAGCCGGATGCCCTGCTGCCAACACTGGGCGGGCAAACTGCGCTGAACCTGGCCATGGAGCTCGTCGAAGCCGGCGTGCTCGACGCGAACAACGTCGAGCTGATCGGCGCCGATGCCGAGGCCATCGAGACCGCCGAGGACCGAGCGAAGTTCAAAGAAGCAATGATCGAGATCGGCCTCGAGTGCCCGATCAGCGGCGTTGCCCACGACATGGACGAAGCCCGTCGGATCGTCGAGCAGGTCGGCCTGCCGATCGTCATTCGTCCCGCCTACATCCTCGGCGGTCGTGGGACCGGCACCGCAGCGACGATGGAGGAATTCGAGAAGGCCGCGGCGAACGGCATCGCCGCCAGCCCGATCAGTGAGATTCTCATCGAGGAATCGATCGCGGGCTGGAAAGAGTTCGAGCTCGAGGTGATGCGCGACAAGAACGACAATCAGGTCATCATCTGCGGCATCGAGAACCTCGATCCGATGGGCATCCACACCGGCGACTCGATCACCGTGGCACCGATCCAGACGCTCACCGATGTCGAATACCAGGAGATGCGCGACGATGCATTCGCTTGCCTCCGACGCGTCGGTGTCGAGACTGGCGGATCGAACGTGCAGTTCGCCGTCGACCCTGCGAACGGCCGCCGACTCATCATCGAGATGAATCCCCGGGTGAGCCGATCATCGGCCC
>CAZYLX010000228.1:0-5783 GCA_964648595.1 uncultured Acidimicrobiaceae bacterium | reverse complement strand
TCCCCGATGGCCGAGGTGCCGAGCAACGGCATCCGGTCCCGCCACTCGGCTGTGGCGTGTTCCTGCAGCCAGTCACGGGGCTCCATGATGTGGCTGTCGGCGTCGTGGTAGATGCGTCCCGTTGCGTACGGCATGGGATCAGGCTTCCAGACGCAGGATGCAACGGGCAAGACAAGAGCTTGTAGCCACCGCTGTGCGACAGCGATGCGTGCGGTGCGCGTTCGACTGAAGGCCGCTGGGCGAGGTCTTCGTGGCACCATGGAACGGATGCGTCCCCTCTCGATCGACCCAGTCTCTGCCACAGGCTGGCTCAGCTGATGGCGACGTGGGGTAAGCGAAAGAAATCGGACGATCCGCCGCCACCGACCGCCGAGGCGCGCACACAAGAGCTCGACCTCTGGAACGATGAGGACGGCATTCTGGTCTCCGGCTCGGCCGATGCCGTACGCGACCTCGTTGCCAAGCTGAGCGAGGTCGGGGGAACCCACGTCGCGGCTTCCCCGGTCGCTCCGGCCGACGCGCTGGCCGTCTTTGCCACTGGCTACGCCGACGGTGCAACGACGATGCAGTACGTCCGCCACACCCCTCACAGCGCCGCCTTGTTGCAGGAGTACGGAGCCATTCCGAACGGAGCCGGTGGCTACCGGTCGTTCGTTCGCAATGCGACCGGCATCGAGGGCAATCTCGACTGGGAGCTGATGAGTGCCGGCCCCGAACGGGCGTTGGCCTTCCAGGTTGCAGCCGTTGGTCTTGCGCTTCGCACCGCGGTGAAAGACGTCGAGCTCGCTGTCGAACGCGTTGAGGACAAGGTTGACCAAGTCATCGCGCTGCTCCGGGCTGAACGCCTCGGCAGTGTGCTCGGTGATCGCCGAACGCTCGACACGCTCGTTGCTCACATCGACGCCGGCGATCCGCTCACGTCCGCCGACTGGAGCTCGGTCGCCTCCATCGGACCCGCCATCACCCGCGACCTCGAGAAGCTCCGAGCCCACCTCCGAACACAACTCGAAGAAGTCGACGGAAGCTGGCGGCCCCGTCAACGGGCCAGCGCTGCCGGTCAGCTCCTGGCCGAGGGAATGCTGTCCGAGACGCTGGCCCTCCTTGTCGTCGCCGAACACAACTTCTCCCAGTGGCAGCACCTGCGCCTTCACCGCATCAACAACGACGAACCCGAGCGACTCGAAGCAGCCGTTCGCCAGGCGAAGGCAGCCATGCACGATCACCTCGCCGAGGATCAGCAGCTGCTGGAACAGTTCCACCGATCGCAGGCCACCATTCTCGATCCGCTGGCACTCGATGGACTTGCCCCCATCCAGACCCGTGCACTCCGCCGAGCCGAGGGCGAGCTCGATCAACTCACCACCTGGTTCGCCGAACAACGGCTGCTCGACTATGAGCCCACCGGCCCTCGGGACAGGCCGGGCTTCCGTTCGTCGATCGGTTCGATTGTCGGGGGTGGATTGGACTTGGTGCCTCGACGTCGCTCGGACAATGCACAACCGGAGTTGCCGCTCCCCGATGATTCGCCGGCCAAGCCCGAGTCCAGCGCTGGCGCTCACGGCGTCGATGAGAGCGGCAATGACGAGGGCTGACCAGCCGGGCATCGTCGACAGGGAGACGGCAGGTGTCGAGCATCGCGGGAACGACCTGCGAGCCCATCGCCAGAGCGAGGGCGTGACGGACCTCGTCGAGGTGCGGCCCGAGATCTGCGGCGATCGGTGCCAGGGCAGCGTCGATGTAGACGAGCCGGAGCGCCGGACGGTCGGCCTCGGTGACGGTGCCATTGAGCGTGCGGCTGAGCGTGGCGTGCTCGAACGCTCGAGCCCCGTTCGGGTCGTCGAACAGGTAGTCGTTGATGATCTGCTCGGCGAGCAACACCCGCGGGGTGATGTCGTGGACCCCGCCCGACATCGAGAAGCTGATGCGTGTCGGCGCCGACTACGGCTGCCAGGTGCTGGCCCCACCTGTCGGCACGACCTGACCCAACCCCGCCGAATGTTGCGCACCCGTATCGCCAGGGAACCCGAGACAGAGCTCGCGTCGAATCACCCCTGAGGCTCGTCCTTCTGCGAACGGACCTCACGATGGGTCTCGTCGCTCAACACCGAAGCTCGGCCTGAGGAGCTGCTCCCGGTCGTCTGAACGACTGTCACTCGGTCTCCGTAGTGTCGCATCATGAGGGCAACGATTCTGACCTACGGTGACGGCGTGGCACGCTGGGCATACGACGAGGACAAGCTCGCCGAGCTCATCGTCTACTGCGCCAAAGCACTCGAGGACGATCCCTTAGCGGGTGCGACGAAGCTCAACAAGGTTGCCTACTTCGCTGACTTCTCGCATCTTCGCCGCACCGGTTCGCCGATCACGGGCGCCGAGTACCAGAAGCTCCCCAATGGTCCAGCACCTCGGCGTCTGCTGCCCGTACTCCGTCGCCTCCAGGCCGCCGCAGTGGTCGAGATCAAGCAGTTCGTCGACAGGTTCGGCTATCGGCAAGAGCGGGTTTGCCCGTTGGCCAGCTCCCCACCACAGCTGCTCGATGCGGCCGAGCTCGAGACGATCGACGGCGTCATCGAAGAGCTGAGGCCGATGAATGGCTCCCAAGTGAGCTTGCTGTCGCACCAGGATCTCGGCTGGAAGCTCGTCGATTTCGGTGAGACCATTCCGTACGAAACGGCGTACCTCTCGCTGGACGCTGCCGTTCCAGACCAACTTGCGGACTCCGTCAGGCGAAGATCCGAAGAGCTCATCGAGGAGTTCGGCGACCAAATCGCTGATCGTGCAACCAGCTAGCGCTGCGCACGCTGTCTACGAAGCGATTCGACGCCGCTTCGGGCGCGAGCAGCGACCAGACGCCGTCGACTTCGAAGTTGGTCCGCTCGCAGCAGCATTGTTCATCATCGACCGAGATTTCGAGGCGCTGCAACGAGCATCGCCGCATTCGCCGGTCCGGGTCGTCGTCGTGCCGCCATCCGGCCTGTTTCCGCCGTGCGTGTTCTCGGTGCTGCTTCTCGAACACGCCGACGGGCCGAAGCCGATGATCGTCGACTTGGCAATGGACGAGGACTACTTCGACACGATTGGGGATGACCCGTCGCGCTGAACCTCGCCCTCGCCCTCTGTGTCTGTGTTGGGTGAGACATCTTCGGAATCCCTGTTCTGAGTCAGGGGGCGGAGAAGGATCACATCATGAGTCAATCGGAAGAGTCGTCGACGGTGTCAACGGGCACGAAACGGACCCGCAAGAGCAGACGGCCCAGGCGGGTGTTCACCGCGGACTACAAGCTGGCCATCCTGGCTGAATACGATCGCTGCACCGACCAGGGCGAGAAAGGGGCGCTGCTTCGCCGTGAAGGCCTGTATTCCTCACTCGTCACCGACTGGCGACGCCAACATCGCGAAGGGTCAATCGTGGTGACCCCTGGCCGCAACGAAGGCGGAAGAGGCGGCCCATCGCGTTCAGAAGTCGCTCGGTTACGAGCCGAGAACGAACGATTGAAAAAGCAGCTCGCGAAGCAAGAAGCAGTGATCGAGGTCCAGGGAAAAGTGCACGCGCTCTTGGAAGAGCTCTCCAAGAGCGCGGACACCGATCCGACGTCGACCGAATCATGAACAACGGAGTCCACGAGTTGGCACCAACGGTCGGGGTCAAAGCCGCATGCGGGCATCTCGGACGCTCGAGAGCAACCCACTACCGGCAGAACCAGCTGCCGCTGCACGGCCCACCCCGGCCACGACCGCGATCACCCCGAGCATTGCCCGACAACGAGATCACCACGATTGTCGAGACGTTGAACTCGGAACGGTTCTGTGACCAGGCCCCAGCCCAGATCTGGGCAACCTTGCTCGACGAAGGCACCTACCTATGTTCGGTTTCGACGATGTATCGGCTCTTACGGGCCCGTCACCAGCTCCGAGACCGCCGCAACCAACGACGGCACCCCGCACACGTCAAACCCGAGTTGGTGGCCACCGGACCGAACCAGGTGTGGTCCTGGGACATCACCAAACTCGCCGGCCCACACAAATGGAACTGGTTCCACCTCTACGTCATCCTCGATGTTCACTCCCGTTACGCCGTCGGCTGGTTGGTCGCACCACGAGAAACCGCCCGGCTCGCTGAAGAACTCATCGCAGCGTGTGTCGAAGCCGAACAAGTCGGGGCCGGGCAGTTGTCGATCCACGCCGACCGGGGATCGTCGATGACATCCAAGACCGTCACCCAGCTGTTGGCTGATCTCGGGATCCTGCAATCGCATTCGAGGCCTCACACCTCCAACGACAACCCGTTCTCCGAATCCCAGTTCAAGACCTTGAAACAGTCACCCCGGTTTCCGAAACGATTCGGAAGCCTCGCCGCCGCTCGAGGTTTCGTGGATGAGTTCATGGCTCACTACAACCACCAACATCGTCACTCAGGCATCGGCTACCACACCCCAGCTGACGTCCACACCGGCCGGGCTGCCACGGTTCGTGCCGCACGCCAACACGTTCTCGACACCGCCTATGAGAAGCACCCCGAACGCTTCCACCAGCCACCCCAAGCACCCCAAATCCCGGCCATCACCTGGATCAACAAACCCGAGGAGCACACCCTGAACATCTGAACCACCAGATGTCTCACCACCCCTGACACGCACCGCTCAGAACCCCACTGTCACACCCCCTGAGGGGAATGGTCCCTGTGCGCCATCCCCCGACGAAAGGACCCCTCATCGTGGAAGTGACACGACGACGGCTGTAGGCCGTCATGGCTGACCTGGCCGCGGCGACATCGCACTCTGGGCGCTGACCATCGAGTTCAATGCCGAGCTCCGCTCGGTTGCTCGTGGTCGGCTTTTCGAGATCGGTGGCCTCGATTTGGCCAACGACGAACCGCTGGGCATCGGGCGATCAGCTTCGATGCCGAGGTCGCTCGCAGCGACTCGCCGGCCGTGCATCTTAAGGCGCAGCGCTTCTTTCTGTCTTCCTTGTCGAAGCCCTCTGGAGGTTCTCCCAGCGGTCATCCCCTGGCGCGTGTAGCTTCGCCTCACCTTCCGGCATTGAGTCGGCGGTCAGAGTGGGGGCTCTCATGAAGTTTCGGGTAGCTATTGCGTCGGTGTTGCTGTTGGGGATCGCGACCCCAGCTTTCGCGGGGACGCGGCCTGAGCCGTTGGACGCCCGACAGGGACTCGAGGTGGCGCGCTCGGCGTCGACCAACAGCCTGAACGGGATCTATGTTTCGCCACACGACGGGAACGTCTATGTCGCCAGCGTAGGCGGCGACGAGATCACGGTGCACGACCCGGGGTCGGGCAGGATCCTCGATCGCATCGGGCCGGAGCGGGGAGTCAACGGTCCCGACGACATCTTCATCACCGACGACGGCACGATCTACTGGACCGAGATCCTCACGGGCAATGTTGGGATGCTGAAGCCAGACGGAGTGACGTTCGTGCGCCAGTTCGTGGGTCCAGGCGTGAACCCCATCACCATGTCCGATGACGGCCGACTGTTCGTGAATCGATTGTTCCTCGGTCAAGGTTTCTACGAGCTCGACCCGAATCTGGTGAATGACCCGGTGCTACTCAACGAGGGCCTGACCCTCAACTCGTTCGATTTCGGCCCAGATGGTCACCTCTACGCTCCCTCGTTCTTCACCGGCGAGGTCCTGAAGATCGACGTCGACAACCCCGAGGATCCCGAGGTGGTGACGAACGTCGGTGGAGTCTCGTCCGCGGTGAAGTTCAACTCGCTCGGTGAGGCGTACGCCGTGAACATCGGCGAAGGACTCGTCCTGAAGCTCG
>CAZYLX010000227.1:0-5798 GCA_964648595.1 uncultured Acidimicrobiaceae bacterium | reverse complement strand
CGTGTCGAGGTGGTGGAGCTCGCCGGCATCGACGTTGGTGTCTCCGTCGAGATGGGCCAGGAGTTGCTTCATCAGGCGAACCTGTTCGTCGTGGCGCATGCCGAACCTTTGAACGCGGATCGGGTCGATGTCAAGACGCGGTGAGTCGATCAGGTGCCGTGACGACTGCCGACACTCGGGTTGAACTCTCCGAACACGGGCCGGAAATGCTCCTCTGACAACTCGGAGTCGGTCCAGTCTTGGTTGATCACCAGCCCTGCGGCGAGTGCACCGATGGCGTCGGCGCTCTTCGCGGCATGGCCGTTACCTGCCCGGGCAACGACGCGGCCGTCGTCGACTCGTCCGATCATCGGCAACCCGCTCTCGGTGTCGGTGATCAGGCAGGGCTTCATGGAGAACGACTGAAACGGCACCGTTGGCAACAGGCTCGTCAGCACGTCCCGCATCGTCGTGAGTTGGGCATCGGCATCCCGACCGGACATCCATGCCGACCTCGCTGCATCGTCGGTCAGGGGAGCGGCTCCAATCCATGACCCACCCATCTTCACGTACCACCGACCGTCTGGATAGCGGACGGGCGGAACGATGTAGACGTCGTCGAGCTCTTGGTGGTCGAGCAGGTAGATCGACGAAGGAATCGTCAGCTCGGCGGCAATCACATCGGCGACCTCGGCAAGGATCACCGCTTCGGGCCGCACTGATACTGCCAGAGGCTGCGCCGTGAGCTCGTTGCCGTAGGCCCCGGTGGCGATGATCACTTCTGCGGCGGCGATCGTCCTGCCGTCGGCAAGACTGATCAGGAATCCTTCGTTGCGGCGTTCGATCGATCGCGCCATGGTGCGACGAATCTCGGCTCCCTGATTCTCGGCACATCGAAGCTGGGCCCGAATCATGGTTCGGGGATCGATGAATCCTGCGGGGTCGGGCTCGTGGATGCATGTCCAGCCAGGAGGAAATCGATAGTCGGTGTCGAGTGTTTCTGTGGTCGCTGTTGTGATCGGAATGTCGAGTTCATCAGCTACAGCGCGTTGGCGAGCGATGCCGTCCGCATCTCGTCGAACGAACACCATGCCCGTCGGGTGATGGAAGGTGATGTCAGACAGCTCCTCGATGAGGGGATAGCGCTCGATCGACCGGCTGGCGAGGATCGCCCATTCGCGCTGGGCATCAATCCGTCGGGTCACCCGACCGGAGTCGTAATGGCTGGCAAACGGGCCTCTGTGCTGCGTCCAATCGGCCGGCTCGTCGACGCCTATGCCGATTGCGTTGAGTTGACCGTCAACGTGGGACAGTGCGGCACTTCCCACGAGACCAAGTCCGACAACTGCGACATCGTGCGTCTTCATCGTCCACGGTCTAGCTCGAACCTGGGCCAGAAACCGCCGCACGGCGGCAGGTTCTTGGCCCAAGCTTGGGGGAGGAGGTTGTGGGCCTGTGCCAGGCTGCTCGTATGCGTCTCGGAATCTCGCTCAGTTCAAGTCGGCAAAACGGTGATGCGGCGGCACACGCGGCCGGCGCAGCGAGCATGATTCAGCGGGCCAGAGTGGCGAACGATGCGGGTCTCGATTCGTTGACGCTCGGGGATCACCACGCGATGGCGTCCCCCTACTTCCAGAACGTCCCGATGCTGGGCCGACTCCTCGCTGAATGGGATCCAGATCGCCCAGTCGGTTGTCTGTTCCTTCTCCCTCTGTGGCATCCGGTACTCGTCGCCGAACAGGTGGCAACGCTGGCGACGATGAGTCAAGCGCCCTTCATCGTTCAGACTGGCATCGGGGGAGGAGCGCAACAGTTCGCAGCCATGGGTGCATCGCTCTCGACGCGCGGCGTCGCTCTCGAGGAATCGATGCGGATCATCAAGGCCTTGCTTGCCGGCGACACGGTGAGTAGCGAACCCTTCGACCTGACCGATGCCCGGGTCTCGCCGCTCCCACCACACGGTGTTGAGTGGTGGATGGGTGCAGGAGTCCCGAACGCCCTGCGGCGGGCAGCCGAACTCGGCGACGCCTGGTACACAGACCCGGGAGTCACACCCGAGACCCTCGCGACACCTCGATCTGTATACGAAGAGTTCTGCGCCGAAGCAGGGCGAACGCCGAAGACAATCGTCCGCAAGGACATCATCGTGTTGCGCGACGGTGATCGAGCTCGCAAGCTCGGCGACGACCTGGTCGCCGCCGGCTATCGGGGCATGACGAGCGAACAGCTGGTCTATGGCGGTGCTGAGCAGGTGATCGACCAACTCGGGCCGTTCAAAGAGATCGGCGTCTCTGAGCTCATGGTTCGTTGCATGAACGTCGATGAGCCAGACGCTCTGGAGACAATCGAGTGCTGCGGTGAGGTGCGCCGCGCCCTGGCCTGACGCCCGGCTCATATCGCCCGAGCTGTCTCCGAAGCTCCTACCAACGAAGGTAGGCAGGTTTCAGGGATGTCGAGCTATAGGTCGAAAGTGATTGCGGTCTTCGGCCGCACGGTGCGAGCTGGTCGATGGAAGGTCGCGGACGATTCTCTCGTGATCGCCATCTTCGGGCGCTGCGTCCTCGACCTGACGAGGGCCTACGTCGATGAGGACGCGGACGATGAACTCTCGATGAGCGTGTTCTCGCTCTTCGGGTCGGTCTCGATCGTCCTTCCTCCAGGGTGTGATGTAGAGCCCTCCGGAGTCGCCATTGCTTCGTCTTCGGAAGTCAGGATCCCCTCCGAGAAGCCACGCGATGTCACGAGGGAAGTGTTGGCTCCGTTCGACATCAGCTTCATTGCGCTCTTCGCCAAGGTTCGAGTTGCGGAGGTCGCCCCTGAACTGCTCCTGCATTCGGATGCACCAGCGCTCGTCGCGACCAAAGCGTTGCCCGTCGGCGAACAATCCGTGCTCGAGCCCCCTGCAGCTGAGGTGTTCGACGCCGCGGACCACACCCCAGCATCACCCAGCGATGATGCCGCGGTCGGCGAACCCGAGTTCGAGAGCGCTCCAGCTGTGGAACCCGATGATGCAGCTGAAACCGCTGAGGCCGAGGCTGCGGCTCTGCGGGATGAGATCGCCCAGTGGCGCGCCGAATCGGGCAGAGAGCCAAGCACCGATGCCGCTGCAGAAGCCGCTGCCGAAGCCGAAATCGTTGGCTGAGCGTCAGCGGGTCGACAACACCTGAACGGTTCCCGCTATCGGATCGATCTCGATCTGGTCTCCGTCGCTGATCGCTGTCATGGCGGAGCTGGCGCCAACGATGGCCGAAATCCCGAGTTCACGACTCAACACGGCCGCATGTGACATCGGACCGCCCTCCGATGTGACGAGTCCGTCCACGAGGCTCAACACGAGGTTGTAGGAAGGCGAGGTGACACGAGTGACCAGAATGTCGCCGTCCTCGATGAGGTCGAAGGCATCTTCTGCGGTCTCTGCAACGCGGGCTCGACCCACGATGACGCTGGTTCCGACACCGGTGCCGGCCAGACCCGAGGCAGGGTCATCGACGACGTCGGCCAGGCCCATCTCCTGCAGGACGACCTCGATCATCTGCACGACGGTGCTGAGTTCGGTTGGAAGCGCTTCCATCGGTGGAGCAGCCTCGGGGTCGCCGAGCGTCTTGGGGGGATCGAGTTGCTTGAATGCGGCTCGCTGTGTAGCTCGGGAGTTGATGGTCTCGGCGGTGGGTGTGGGGTTGCCTCGAAGAACGGCCGGGAGCTCTGTCCTGTCGAGTTCGAAGATGTGGTCTGCTTCGGATAGGCGGTCAGATGCGGCCAACCGGCGACCGGCTTCGAGCATGCTCAATCGGAGCAGCCCGGTCGGCCATTCGTAGGTCACCGGCCCGTTGTCATCACGCAGGTCCATCGCCTCTCTGGCGTCGGCGAGAAGCCGATCGAAGTGCTCGTGTTCGTCGACCGGCACTCGGGTCCGGAGTTGTTCGGTCGCTGTCCCGGCCGACGCCTCTGCTTGCCGCTCGGTCGCCGCGATGTCATCAAGGGTGGATCCCAGAATCGTGGCGAGCACGACGTCAGGCGCCTCCCCGAGGGTGGGAGAATCGAGGTCGTACCCCGAGTAGAGCACTCCGCCGTGACGCCGAAGGTACGCGCCGATCGATGCGTCGATCTCCGGTGATATGGCTCTTGCTTCTGACAACGTCGCGGGCATCGCTCCGGCCTCGGTCAGCAAGGCGTTGATCTCGGCGGCCGCCTGCCGGGGTTCGCTGGTCGAAGGCGAGGCTCCGGCCAACATGGCAACGGCCTCGGAACCAGCGATTCCCCAACCGCGACATGCCAACAATAGGTGGCCGATCGGGCCGAGATCGTAGCAATGGAGCCGATGGTGCTCCTCGTTGGTGGCTCGCAGATGGCCGATGAGTCCCTCGACGTGGTTGGCCAAAGCGGCGTCGCTGAGCGACGGCAGATCGACGTCTTGGGCTGCGAGGTTGGCAGCAACCAGCCGAGGGCGGATCTCGGCATGCCACTGGGCAATCACCTCAGGTGACCTCGACGCTTCCAAACTCTTTGCCGCCGCCGAACGCCGGCGACGGAATTCGGGGTGGAGTCTCGATGCGATCTTCAACACGAGCGTGGGTGGTGCCTTCTCGGAAGGTTTGTCGGGAGCGATCAGCGGCCGTAGCCGTGTATAGGAGAATCCGTTGACGAATCGCATCGAGACGGTCTCGGCCGGCACGCCGAGCAACGGCCATTCCTTGCGGTATGCGTCTTCGACGGACTCGGTGGTCAGCGCTTGGATGACCGGCGTCGTGCCCCCGGGATAGTGCGATCGATCGAGCTCCCAGAACCCGGGACCAGGTGGCGTGAAGCTCACAGACATGTCGGACTCGATTCTCTCTTGGAGATGAGATGTGGCGCTGGTCGATTCAACCACACGGTGACACCATCTGCAGATGACGAAAACGATCCTCCACAACGGCATGCTCTTCGATGGAACGGGGAGCGCTCCTTCGACCGCCGACGTCGTCATCGAGGACGGACGCATCGTCGGGGTCGGTGTCGGCCTCGACGGCGACGAGTCGATCGACTGCACCGGGAAGCTGGTGACGCCAGGATTGTTCGATTGCCATGTCCACTTCTTGGCCGACGGCGACTTCAGTGCTGCAGCTCATGCATCGACCCCGTTCTCGTTGAACTTCTATCGAGCGGCCGAGCGAATGAACCGAACGCTGGAATGCGGCATCACCAGCGTTCGCGAAGCGGGCGGGGCGGATCTCGGTGTGAAGGAAGCGCAAGAGCTCGGGCTGATCAGTGGTCCTCGCATGCAGATCTCGATCACGATCTTGTCGCAGACCGGAGGACACGCCGATGGGTGGGAGGTCTGTGGTGCCCACATGCCGGGCATGCTCGACTCACATCCGGGCCGACCACAGTGTGTCGTCGACGGCCCGGAGGAAATGCGCCTCCGCGTACGAGAGATCATTCGCGCCGGCGCCGACGTCATCAAGGTCTGCACCTCGGGCGGAGTCCTCTCGCCGCGCGACGATCCGCAGCATGCCCACTTCCGCTCAGAGGAGCTCGACATGCTCGTTGCCGAGGCGAACGCGGCTCATCTGTTCGTCATGGCTCACGCCCAGGCGACGGAAGGAATCAAGAACGCCATCAGGGCGGGTATTCGATCGATCGAACATGGGATCTATCTTGATGACGAGGCGATCCAGATGATGCTCGATGCTGGCACGTACCTCGTGCCGACCCTGATCGCTCCTCAGGGCGTGATCGACGCGGTCGATCGTGGCGTGGAAGTCCCGGCCTATGCACTCGAGAAGGCCCGGCAGGTAGTGGAAGTGCATCGCACGTCGGTTGCCAACGCCATCCAAGCC
>CAZYLX010000226.1:0-5847 GCA_964648595.1 uncultured Acidimicrobiaceae bacterium | reverse complement strand
TGTTGGTGAACTTCTTCGGGACCTGGTGCCCACCGTGTGTCGCCGAGCACCCCGAGTTGGTTGCGCTCGAGACCTGGGGGGCCGAGAACGATCGGCTCTCGCTCATATCGGTGGCGTTCAACGAGCCAGGAGGAGCCGAGGACGTTGCCAAGTTCTTCGATGACTTCGGTGGATCTTGGCCCGTGCTCGATGATGCCAACCTGTCGGTTGAGTTCCAGATCTCCCAAGTGCCAGAGAGCTTCCTGATCGCTCCTTCCGGTTTGGTCGTCCAACACTTCACCGGTGGCATCCGAGCCGAGGACGTCCAGACCTCGATCATGGCCAACGATCTCCCTGCTTCGCAGGGCGGCGTCGGAGAAGGCTGATGGCTCCGACCGACGGCAGATTGGGCAGCGATGACACCGGCGCCGCCTCGAATCTCCGAAGCACCGGACCCTCGTTGAAGCAGTGGCTCTGGTTCGGTCTGCTTTTGTCCATGGGCTTCTTGTTGTTCGTCGCTTCGTTCGATGATGGTGGCGTCACCACCGATGGCGAGCGGGTGCAACAGCTCTCCGAATCGTTCGCCTGTCCCGAATGCGCTGGTCAGAGCGTTGCCGAGTCCAACGCTGGTGTTGCATCGACGATCCGCCAATTCATCCGCAACGAGGTCACTGCGGGCTCGTCCGACACCAAGATCCGCGATCAACTCGTCATCGCCTATGGCAGCGAGGTCCTGTTGCGCCCACCATCGGAAGGCATCAGCTCTTTGATCTGGATCCTGCCCGTCATCGTGTTGGTCGGAGGGAGCGCCGCGGTCGGTTTGACCCTTCATCGATCGAGGGGCGGGAGCCGCGACGTCACGGATGCCGATCGGCTGCTCGTGGCCGAGGCTCGTCAACAGGCGGCGACGGCCACAGCCGAGAACGGCGCAGAGGCGTCGTGAGCCGACGGAATGCCCTCAGCCCCGACCGCTTGGTCGAACTCGAAGAGGAGCGCGACTTCCTGCTTGCGTCCCTGGCAGACCTCGAGGCAGAACACGGTGCCGGCGATCTCAGCGACACCGACTTCGAACAGCTTCACGCCGACTACACGGTTCGCACCGCAGATCTGATTCGCCAGATCGAGGATCGCAATGCCATCGTTGCACAGTCGAGGCCTCGGCGATCGAAAGGCCGGACGGCCGCTTGGGTCATCGGCCTCATCGTGTTTTCGATCGGAGCCGGCTGGCTCCTGGCACAAGCGGCGGGGGAGCGCGGGGTCGACGACGAGATCACCGGAGAGATCGACGCGTCGCCCCGGCAACGCGTCTTCGAGTGCCAGCAACTGGATCAGCTGGGTGAGATCCAGGAGGCCAACGAATGCTTCTCTGACGTGTTGGTTGACGATCCGCAGAACGTGGAGGCACTGGCCTACCGGGGCTGGCTCCTGGTGCGAACCAGTGGCTCGGCTCAGCGCATCGGTGCAGAAGACGAGGCCGCCGAGATCCTGATCTCGGCCAAGGCCTCCCTCGACAAGGCGGTCGAGATCGACCCCAACTATCCAGACGCCCGAGCCTTTCGAGTGATTGTCTACAACGGCGAGGGTGACATCGACGCTGCGTGTGCCGAGCACGCCGAGCTCATCGCGCTCGATCCGCCACCGTTCATGCTCGACCTGGTCAGCTCCCTCGGCCTCTCCTGCCCCTGAGAACGGCTGATCGTGGGCGGCCGCCGGCTGATCGGTGTAACTTGGCCGCCGTGAGGATCTGGACGTTTGATCATGAAACGGAGCGGTTGAGGTATTCAACGTCTGGCATGGTTGCGTCACTGTGGAAGCATGACCACCACCACCGAAGTCCCAACCGCAATCCACACCACATCGAACTCCGACCGTCTGGTTCATGCCGACGAGAAGCTGCAACGCAAGATCCTGGCCACCATCGAGAAGAAGTCGTTCTGCACACTGGCGACCACCTCACCCGCAGGTCGATCGCATTCGGCCGGAGTGATCTACGAGTACGTCGACGGGCAGCTTTGGATCCACTCGTTGCATACCAGTCGCAAGGCCCGCAGTATTGCGACGAATCCACACGTTGGGGTCACGATCCCCTTTCGCCGCCTGCCCGCTGGACCGCCCTTCACGATCCACTTCCAGGCCGGGGCCGAGATCGTCGACATGGACTCGCCTCGTGCACGGGTCCTCCTCGAAGCAGGAAAGCTCACGTCGATCGCTGGGCACGGCGCGCTCGAGATGCCGGAGGGATGTTTCCTCGTACTCGAACCGGTCGGGAACGTTCACAGCTATGGCCTGGGTGCTCGGACCATCGACCTGATCCGCGACCCGCTCAACAACGGCTTCGCCAGCTTCCGCCTCGACGAGGTCGAACGATGACGGCTCGAACTGTGCTGCTCGTCGGCTCGATCCTCTTCGTCGGCTCGATGGCGGGGCTGCTGTTCGGCTGGATGGTGTCGGTGATCCCCGGTCTGGTGAAGGTCGACGACTCGACGTATGTGTCGACGATGCAATCGATCAACGTCGAGATCATCAACCCAGCGTTCGTGATCCCGTTCATGGCGACGCCGTTCGTCCTCCTGGCGGCAGGCATCGTCCAGTTGCGTGCCGGCGAGCAACGCCGGGGTTGGCTGCTGATCGGGTCGGCCATGACCTACGCCGTCGGGGTGCTGGTCGTGACCATCGGCGGCAATGTTCCTCTCAACGACCAGCTCCACGCATTCGAACTCGATCGTGCGGCTCCCAGCGAGCTCGCGGCACAACGGAGCGACTACGAGGGCCCGTGGAACCGCTGGCACTTGCTTCGAACCACGGCTGCGGCCATCGCCTTTGCGTTGGCCACGACCGCAGCCGTCGTCACGGAGTCCGAGTGAGTCTGCCGCCGGTCACCGGATCGACCGTTGCCGACGTCGTGCCTACCTCGGTGCACGAGATCCCGACGGTCGACGATCCGCTTGGCGAGGCCCTGCACTTCCTCCGGATGGATGGCATGTTCTACTGCCGGTCCGAGCTCACGGCTCCGTGGGGTATCGACCTGCCGCCCATGCCGGATTGCCTGTGGTTTCACGTCGTGACCGAGGGCTCATGCATCCTCATCGACTCGAGTGATCGACAACATCTGCTGGAAGCCGGCGATGTCGTCGTCCTGCCTCACGGCGCAGGTCATCGAGTGGTGGACGTGCTCGGATCGCCGACTCCGGTGGTGTTCGATCTGCCCCACGACTACATCAGTCGTCAATACGCAGTGCTTCGGCATGGCGAGGGCGGACGGGCGGCCAACATCATCTGCGGTGTCGTCCAGCTCGGCCATCCCGCAGCCCGCACGTTGCTCGACGAACTCCCCGAAATCATCCATGTGACCGCACGCGACGTCGAGACCGAGTGGACCTGGCTTCTCCCCATGCTCGAGATGATGGCTCACGAGACGCAATCGGCGCGGCCCGGGGGCGAGACCGTGGTGACGAGGTTGTGTGATGTTCTGGTGATCCAAGCGATCCGGTGGTGGATCGAGACCGGTGCCGCCGCCGACGATGGTTGGATCGCCGCGATGCGGGATGCCCAGATCGGCCGGTCGATCGGGCTGATGTACGGTGATCCGGCACGAGAATGGACCGTTGCCACGCTGGCCGGTGAGGTGGCGATGTCGCGCTCGGCGTTCTCGGCCCGTTTCACCGAGTTGGTCGGGCAGTCACCAAAGCAGTATCTGACTCGTTGGAGGATGCAGCTGGCCGAGGATCTGCTCCGGCGGGAGCGGCTGCCCATCGCTGTCGTGGCCTCGCAGCTCGGTTACCAGTCCGAGGCCGCCTTCAGCCGGGCGTTCAAACGAGAGACCGGGATTGCCCCGAGCCATGCCCGACATCGATCAGACGTCGTTGCCCTGGCCCAGGAATGGGCGGACGAACCCGGCGCTCGGTTCGGTCCAGCTCTCGCCCCTGACGGCGTCGAAAAGCAGCGCCGGGAGCGGTGAACCATCCCGGTCCGAGAGCGACACCACGACCAACGACTCGCCGATCGTGAACATGTCCTCTGCGAACCAGCGCCCGTCCCACGGCCAGCTCCGCATCATCTTCATCGATCCGCTATCCGGCTCGTAGAGCTGCAGCCCGTATGCATCGAACTGCTCGGTATCAAGCGTCGACATCGGGCCGATGCCGATGACATCGCCGCCGACAGTCACAGCGTGGTCGAACAGAGGGCAACCCGAGTCACCGGAGAAGCACTCGACGCCGAGGTCTTCCGAGTCGAACGTGACCTCAGGTACTTCCAGATCAAAGATCCGGATCCCTTCCCATCCTTCGGATCCCCAGAGACCGACCGGTGCGCGGTCGTCGATCAGGCTGAAGCCGGTTCCCGATTCCCAGCCGCCGGTGATGACGAGCTCTCGCACGTTCCCGTCGTTCAGTCGGTACTCGAGGAGCCTCGACACCGTGTCCTCGGGCTCGCCGTGGACGTACCACTGGTAGTAGACGACCGGGTGGAGGAACGCGTCGAGCCCTGCCCCTTCGAGCCGCAAGTGCTGGCCATCAGGTACGACGAGAAACCCCTCAGCGCCGTCCTCGCCCAGCTTCCAGATGACTCGCTCGTTGTCGTCTGTCTGGAACACGATGGCTCCACCGGGTACCGCCGCGACCTCGGCCAGTCCGGCGAGTGGCGTTCGGATGTCGACGCCGCGAGGATCGGGCAACGCCAGACCCGCTTGATCCCACAGGAGCAGCTCGGGCGCTCGCTCTCGTGCAGGAGCCAGCCGAAGCACGCGTTCGGTGGGGGGAGTCGGCGCGGTTGCCCGCGAGTCGACTGTTGTCGATGACGCAGATTCCGATGGTGCCGCCGACGATGTGGATGCCGTTGTCGGTGCGGAGACCGTGCCCGATGACGGGACGGTGTCGGATGACGTGGTCGCCGCCGAGGTGACCAGCGTCCGGTCCGTTGCGATCTGCTCGGCTGGATCGTCGGAACATGACGCTGCGACCAGCGCAAGGACAACGACGATGGCCCATCGTGTGCGTTCCCGTGTTGTCTTCATGGCTCGAGTCCTTCGGGTGTGACCGGTACCCATCGGCCGAACCTCGTCGGATGCGACCGGTTTGTGCACATCTGGTCGCTTGCGCCTGGCCGGTGTGGTATCGAATCATGTCGAAACCACACTGCCCGCCTCACGTTGTGGGGGTAGCGTCGGGCCGGTGTTTCCACCCGTCGTAGCTGAGCAGCTGACCAAGCAATTTCCGGCGACCAAGAAGGGTGGCACCCCGTTCACCGCCGTCGACGGCATCGACTTCGTTGTCGAGCCCGGAGAGACGTTCTCCCTGCTTGGGCCAAACGGCGCCGGGAAGAGCTCTACCATGAAGATGGTGACCACGGTGAGCCCGGTCACGTCCGGTTCGCTCACCGTTCTTGGCCAGGATCCGGTCGCCAACGGACCGGCGATTCGACAGCGGATGGGTGTCGTCCCCCAGGAAGACCTACTCGATGCCGAACTGACCGTCTTTGAGAACCTGGTCATCTACGCCCGCTATTTCGGGCTTTCCTGGCACGATTCCCGAGCGAAGGCGGCAGAGCTGCTGGAGTTCGCGCGGCTCACAGAACGCAAGGACGACAAGGTCGATCCGTTGTCCGGTGGTATGAAACGCAGGCTCACGATTGCCCGCTCGCTGGTCAACGATCCCGAGTTGGTGTTGCTCGACGAGCCGACCACCGGTCTGGATCCACAGGCCCGTCACCTGTTGTGGGAGCGTTTGTACACGTTGAAGGAGCAAGGCGTTTCGTTGCTGCTGACTACGCACTACATGGACGAAGCGGAACAGCTCGCCGATCGGCTCATGATCATGGACGGCGGCAAGATCGTCGGTGAGGGCTCGCCGAGCGAGCTCATCGCCCGCC
>CAZYLX010000225.1:0-5867 GCA_964648595.1 uncultured Acidimicrobiaceae bacterium | reverse complement strand
GACGGTGAACGGTGAGTAAGTGCCTGGTTGGGTCTCGTTCTCCTACGGCTTCAACCTGACGCGGAACCCCGCCGGCACTGTTCGCTGCGGGTTTGCGTCTGACGGAATGCCGATCGGGCTGCAAGTCGTCGGCCGTCAGCTGGCCGATGTCGCCGTCATCCAGACGATGGGTGCGCTCGAAGACAGGTTCGGGACCGCGGAGCTCGCGCCCATCTGAGGGCGGTCCGATCCGGCCTTGCTCCGATGTGACGGTCACCCCTGCAGTCGCCGAGCGCCCCTGCCGATCATCTGGCACTATCTCGAACGATCACGCGCTCGGGGAGCGCCCTTTCGGGAGACAACACATGACGATTTCATCCATGGCCGACATCATTCGGGTACACGCTGCCGAGCGGGGCGAGCAGACGGCGCTGATCGACGGCGAGCGCTCGTTCACCTGGAGCGAGCTGGCCGATCGCTCGGCGAGGGTGGCTCAGGCTCTGGCCGCCAGCGGTGTCGGACCGGGCGATCGCGTTGCGTTTTTCGACAAGAACAGCGCGGAACACTTCGATGTGTTCTACGGAGCGGCCATGCTCAATGCCGTATGTGTCGACCCGAACTGGCGACTCGCACCACCCGAGGTCCAATTCATCGTTGACGACGCAAAGGCGAAGGTTCTCGTGATCGGCGCCGAGTTCGCGGAGATGATCGACTCGATCGCAGACGAGTTGCCAACGGTCGACAAGATCGTGGTCATCGGTGAACACCCGACCCACGAATCGTTCGACACCTGGATGAACAGGTTCGATCCCTCGGATCCTGGTCTTGAATCGGCCGGGACCGACATTGCCTTCCAGCTCTACTCATCGGGAACGACGGGGCGACCAAAGGGCGTCATGTTGTCGAACGACAACTTCTTCGGCCTGCTCCCGATGGCCAAGGAGATCTGGGAGCTCGACGCCGACTCGGTGAACTTGGCGGCGATGCCGCTGTTCCACATCGGCGGCGGAGGTTGGGCAACGGCGGGGATGTACAACGGTTGCACCACCGTGATCATGCGCGACCTCGACCCGATGGCACTCGCCGGCTTGATCGAGAAACACAAGATCACCCACGCGTTCGTCGTTCCCGCTGTGCTCGCGTTCATGCTCTTCACCCCGGATCTCGACCCCAGCCAACTCGAGTCGATGAAGATCGTCGTCTACGGCGCTTCTCCGATCTCCGAGGACGTGCTGAAGCAGTCTGTTGCCCTGTTCGGCTGCAAGTTCTGGCAGGCCTACGGGTTGACCGAGACCACAGGCGCGGTGTTCAACCTGCCTCCTGAAGACCACGACCCCGACGGCCCGAACGCTCACCGGCTCCGGTCGTGTGGTGTTGCTGGGCCCGGGGTCGAGGTTCGCATCGTCGACGACGGGGGAAAGGACGTGGCGAAGGTGGGCGATGTCGGTGAGATCTGGATCAAGTCCGTCCAGGTCATGGCCGGCTACTGGAACAACGAGGACGCAACGACGGAGGCGATCGTCGACGGGTGGTTCAAGACTGGAGACGCCGGCTATCTCGATGCCGACGGGTACCTGTACATCCACGACCGGGTGAAGGACATGATCGTTTCCGGGGGCGAGAACGTGTACCCAGCTGAGGTCGAGAACGCGATGATGAGTCACCCTGAGATCCAGGATGTCGCGGTGATCGGGGTCCCAGACGAGAAGTGGGGCGAGGTGCCGAAGGCGATGGTGGTGCCAGTGGCCGGCGCCAGTCCTGATCCGGATGCGTTGATCGCCTATGCCCGCGAACGGTTGGCCGGTTTCAAGACGCCGAAGTCGGTCGATTTCGTGACTGAGCTTCCGAGGAATCCGACGGGCAAGGTCTTGAAGAAGGATCTGCGGGCCCCCTTCTGGGAAGGCCGCACCCGCTCCGTCAACTGACCCCCGAGATGCTGCTCGCGCCGCAAAGCTTGGATGTTGCGCAGCGAACAACTCGAGGTACGCCGCAGGCGGACACCCGGGTCTTGTCACCCTCACTTTCGACCTTCTCAGCCCCCGGTTGGCGCTCACAGCGCCCGTTGTGGTGCGGCGGTCGGGGGCAACCGTTACCATCAGCGGTTCGGGACCGTTAGCTCAGTTGGCTAGAGCGCTCGCCTCACACGCGAGAGGTCACAAGTTCAAGTCTTGTACGGTCCACGCCGTTCGCTTCGCTCACTAACGGAGTTTGGCTTCGCCAAACATCCCAGTGGGGCAGCGGGCGAAACTCTCAGCCTTCGCCTCGCTCAGGGCTGCGCTGTGCGAAGCCCTTCGGCGTTCGAGAGCAGGCGAAGGTGGGCGTTCTGCTGGTAGGTGACCGTCAGCTTCACCCGCTCGATCCGCCAACCGTCTGGGGTTCGGACCGCTTCGTCATCACAGAAGCCGACGATGAGCCAACAGTTGTCGCTCTCGTCGGGGACCAAAAGCGGGGCGAGCCAATGCTCCGCTCGAACATGAGCTCGGATGTGAGCGCTGTCACCATCGATCGTGATGCGTCGCCCCGAATCCAGCGAACGCGGAACGCAATCCGGCGGCGAGCGCAGCTCGTGGCTGAGTGGCAGGATCATCGCGGTCGTCCGACATTCGATGCCTCCAGGTCGTCGTGCAGCCCAGCGAGAGTAGCCCGAACGCTTCGAGCGCTTCTCGGGAACGACGGAACAGGGCACCCGATGCAGCGGCGGAAGCTTCAGAGTGAGGTCTGCCGAGGGGCGACCCAGTACGACGAACTCTGGGCGAGAAGGGTGCCTGCTGCGTCGAAGATGCAGGACCCGGCACCTCGCTTGCGCCCATCCCACCGATCGGGATGCACGCCGTTCCAAGCGACGACAGCATGGGGCTGTTCGGCATGGACATCGGCGAGGATCTCGACCTCGTATTGCACGGTGACCCCTGCGGGACGATCCTCGTCCCGGCCGACGTAGAAGCCCGAGGCGCAGTCGAGCACGGCCCAAATGGTCGCCGCGTCGACCATGCCGTTGGTGTCGGCGACCCAAGTCGGCGGTGTCCAATCGGATGCAAACCGCCCGGTTCCATCCAGCAGCGGTCCGTTGTGCACGCACATCGATCTCGGATGGGTGCCGCACGAGAAGCACAACGGCGCTGGGTGGTTGGCCGACCGGAAACGAGTTCGAGCACCGGCAGCAGCCTGGATCGACACAGGCTCGGTCGAAGCAAATCGGCGCGGTGCCGGCCGGCCCTCGAGAACCAGCCGCCAGTCACCTGCATCACCGAACCCCACCTGCCAGTGGTCGTCGCCGAGGCTCATCACCGAGAGCTCGGTCTCGAGAGGGATTGGCGATCGCAGGCTGATGGTGAGTGCCCGGCCGACCATCTGATCGAATCGACCCGATGTCCAGCCACCCTGCCCAATACCGGTCTGGCCCTGTGCCCACATCGGAACAACGATGGAGCCGAGGGTTGCGATGTCACTGGTCATGGCCGTCGATTCTGGTGGTGCGTGGGCGGGATCAGTCCGCGAACAGCCCCAAGTCGAAGCTGAGATCGCTCGAGTTCGACCAGCGCGAGCCACTTCGGCTTCCCGACTCGAGCGAGGTCATCGATTACGGTGCGCCCGATGCAACCGAGAGACTCGGCCCAGCGGGTCGCCGATGCACGACGTCGGCTCGCTTCTGAAGCGAACATCTGGATCGCGACCTCCTCGTCATCGGGCGAACCACATCTCGTTGCGTTGTCGCTCTGGTGGGACGGCGCGTCAGCGATGGCAGTCACGCCTGCCGGAAATCCGGTTGCTCGTAACATCGCCGCCACGGGTGTCGCCCGAGCATCCCTTCCCGATGCAGAGGACGTGGTGGCCATCAAGGCGGCTGCATCGCTCACTCCGCTGACCGAGCTGGATGCTGCCCGTATCGCCGAGATGGTGGATGCGCTCGGCTGGGACCCGAGGAACGAGAACGGCGAATGGGTCCTCATCACGCTGACCCCAGAGCTGATCTGGGCGTGGAACGGACTGCACGAAGGCATCGGTCGAACCATCATGCGCAACGGCGCGTGGCTCGGCTGAGAGGCAACGCTCTCACCGTTCGATCGCCCATCGCACCGGCCTCACCGCTGTTCAGCGGAAGGACGCAAGTCGTTCGTCGGTGTCGTCGATGGGGTAGACGGTGGCCGCTTCGTAGGCCAGGCCATCCGCTACGCCCATCTGTTCGGATGCGGCGTACAGATCTTTGTAGGCGGCCAGCGAGCCTGCACTGTTGGCGACGATTGCAGACGTCAATTCGGCGACGACATCGTCGAGTTCGACAGCCGGGACGGAACGGCAGGCCATGCCCATCGCTGCGGCCTCGGCGCCGGTGAAGACTCGCGCCGTCATCGACAGCTCTCGAGCCCTGGCCCGACCGACCGCCTGTGGCAGCCGCTGGCTCATTCCCCACGTAGGACGAAGACCGAACTTGGCATGCGTGTCGCCGAGCTTGGCCTCGTCGGCCGTGACCATCAGGTCACATGCCAGAGCGAGTTCGAGCGCACCGGTGAAGCAGTGACCGTTCACCTTGGCGACGCTGACGGTTCCCATGGTGGACAACCGACGCGTGACGTTTCGTGCAGGGACATCGAGGATGTCACCGACAACGCCGTCGGTCAGCCGCCGATCTCCGAGCGCTTTGAGATCCACACCGGCACTGAAGGCTCGGCCCGTGCCGGTCAGCACAACAACCCGAACACCTGGATCTTCGTCGGCCGCGCGAAGCGCGACATCCAGCGACTCGAGCATCTCGGGTGTGATGGCGTTGAGGGCCTCAGGGCGGTGGAGGGTGATGGTTGTGACGCCATCAGCGGTGTCGATGAGCAGCGGAGCGGTCATGCCCGATGTCTAGCCGCCGAGGTGAGGTGGCCACCAGTCAATGAGCCGCGAGTTCACGGCGAGTCGGAGCGATCGTCGCCTGCCACCCGTTCGTCGAAGCGGCGTGCTGTGATGTTGCATCGCAGACCTGAACTTCCAAGCCGATCATCCGAAGGATCTTGATGCCCGATCTGAACCGAGCCCATTCCCGATCGTTGCTTCTGCTGTTCTGTGTCGCGACTCTGGTGGCGGCGGCATGCAGCTCGAGCCCGACCGTCGAGGCCTCTGACGTCGTCGAAACCACGGAAGCCTCGGATTCCGCCGGCACAGACGCCGACGCCGTCGAGGAGTCGGAGGATGCTGACGAGGACGAGGGCGAAACCGAAGAAGCGGCCATGGGCGAGGACGAGGCGGAAGACTCTGAGACCGAGCCCGACCCTGGCAACGACGCCGACGAGCCCGAGGATGAGTCGCCGACGACAACCACCGATTCAGCGATCGGGTCTGCTGATCTCGCAGCCGCTCTCGCTGCCGGCCAGGACATCCAGTTCTCCTTGCCTTTCCTCTACCTGACGGTCGACCAATCGTGCAGCGGCTGCGCGGAGACTGTCTCGCTGTACTACGTGCCTGGTGCCGTCACGCCAAGCATCCTTTCGCTCGAGACGGCGTTCGTTGACGGCAGCGAAGTGCCACTCACGGAGGTCGACCCGATCCTGCAAGAAGGCGATCCGAGGCTCGTCGCTGAGCTCCTGGCTGATGCCGATGCTCAGGGCACACTCGACTCTTTCTCGATCGATCCGGTCAGCGGCCTCGTGACCAGCTGGGTCGTTGATGGCAACGAGATCACGTTGCGCTGCCTCCAGGTCGACACACGACCGCTCGAGCTCCGCTCCGAGGTGTGCCGAGACAGCCTGATCGGCTGAGCGTCAGCCGGCACTGCGCTCCGACACAGCGGGTCGTTTGTCGCACGAGCAGCGCTCGATCGTGTCGACTAGATTCCAGGGCCTTCCGGCGACAGAAGAGGTTCATCAATGGCGAGTATCGAGGAAATTGAAGGCATCGGCCCAGCG
>CAZYLX010000224.1:0-5867 GCA_964648595.1 uncultured Acidimicrobiaceae bacterium | reverse complement strand
ATGAGTCGATCGTGTGTCTGATCGCTTCGAGGAAGCGTTTCGCCAGCGCTGGAGGAAAGTAGTCGGCGATATTGGTTCCTGCGATCTCGTCAGGTGGCACGAGTAGCAGGCTCGGATCGAGCGCCCAGACACGAACGTAGGTTCCGTCGGAGGTGATCCGGAAATGCAGGTCGTTGAATGCCGAAAGACTGCGTTCGTTCTGTGCGTACTCGACGTCAAAGACGGTCGAAGGGCGGGACGGTGCAGCGTACGCGGTCGGCGCCGAGGGCTCCATGTCATCGGGTCGACTCATACAGAAACCCTACTTCTGCCGACGGTTGGGGTCGTCAACCACTTCGGTGATCTCGGTTCCGCCAAATGGATGAGTCGCAGGTGACCCAACCCATCACATCGGCGGGGCCCAAGGCTCGCGCTCGGGTCGGTGGCTCAACCAGCGGCGCAGCTCTCACGGCGTCCGCTCAACCTTGTTCCGGGTAGTCGATCACTCGCTTTCCTGACGTCGCGGACCCCACAGTTCTTGGGTTGAGAGGACCCCGAACAAGCCACCAACCGCCGGGGCGTACGCGGCACCGTCGTCATTGGTCGATTTGCCGTTCACGCCCTCCTCAGGGTCGCTCATCAGGCGGCAGCACCGATACGTCTGAGCTATCGGGAGCGGGACGAACGACGGTCGCCGTCGACGGATAGAGAATGGTGCGCGAGCCATCTTCCCATTCCACGACGAAAGGCGGTGAACCATGCGGCCCTAGAACTTCGACAACCAACACGACCCGTTCACCTTCATCGGTACGGCGCGCCGGGAGGACTAGATGCCCTCCAACTTGTACTTGGGGGAGAGACACAGATCAGTTCGCCTTTCCACGTATGAGGGGTGCGCCGCGACACCAACCGTCGCCGCGAACAATGAACTCCGCGCCACAAGACGGTCAACATGACGTCAACATGACGCAGTCGTCGCCACAATCGGCGCCACCGCCATGGCGGGACCGGATCGTCCCGCGACGCCGAAATCCTGGCACTGCGCCACCGACCGGCTTACCTCCGCGTTCTCCTCACGCGAACACGTTCGCTGAACTGTGGGTCCGCACTTAGCGGCCGACCAAGCGGTCCAGACCCCCGATTTCGACCCGCACCGAACCAGGAACCGGCGCCCCCGGCGAGTGACTGTGTGAGCGCACCGGATCGGATTCCCCGCTCGTATCGCCCCCGACACGATCTCAGGGTTCTCAGGGTCAGCGCCGGGGACATCCCCAATAGGACCCAAAGCTGGGAGCCATCACGATCAACACATGGACGTCATCGTCGAAGAGATCTTCAGCGCCAACATCGGCCCGTACACAAGCCCGGGCCTCCTGCTGGCCGCTGCCGTCAGCATTGTTGTTCTCTTGACCGGCCTCGGCGCCAGGACCGTCGAGCTCGGCCAAGCTGCACGATGGGCTCACCGAGGGCGCAACCGGGGGAGTGTTTCCCCTGACGCGGCGGCTGATCTCTCGCCACACTCGAGACAGAAAATTGCTGCGAACATGAAGCGACGAAGTCGGCCCCTCTACCGGGAACCGAGCGACAAGATGATCGGTGGTGTCGGGCCCGACTATTCATCCGTTTCGTGTTCGCAACGGTTTCAGCGGCCCGAGACCACAGCCGCCCTGCCGCGACGCTCGAGACCGTCATCGAGAAAGTCATCCCCCACGCGTTTCACAACACCGACCAACACGCCAACAACCGCGTCGAATTTGACCCGTGTGGGAATGTCAACCTGAGTTGGACCCATCGTGCTCCTTCGGCACCCGCGCCTATTCGTTTTCGGACATGCCGGGTGTGGCTCGGAGGCCGGCGACAAGCTCGTCGATCTCGGCTGCACTCAGGTTCGCGTCGGCGTGAAGGCCGAACGATGTGAAATAACCCGGAGGCATCGATCCGTCGAGAACTTCGTCGACGGTCTCATCTGCCTCCTCGGCGCTCGTGGTGAATTCGGAGTAGTTGACCTTGCTGCGCCCTTTGTCGACATGGTCGGTGATGGCCCACGAGATCGGTGCGACATTGGAATACCACGGCCATTCGACTTCGTTGCTGTGGCATGCGAAGCACGCATTCACCATGAGTTCGCGAGTGCGCGGTGACGACCAATCGGGCTCAGCGGTGATCGGTGGATTCGAGTGATCCCGGCCGTAGGGCACGATCTGGATCAACCCGAGCGTCACGATTGATAGCAGCGCAAAGTGGGTCAGCACGACCCGCGTTGCCACTCCCTTTTCAGGCACTCCCGATGTAGCACCCGAGGCAGCGCCGCCGGCTCGCCGGCGTTTGTACATCTCCAGCGTCGTGAATGCCGCTGCCACGACGATTCCAGCGAGAACAACCGCTATCGGTATTGCCAGCCCGATCAGCAGCGCTCCGATCGCGGCAACGACGACCACTGCGGTGCCGACCACACTCGCCGCGCGATTGGCGCCGACGAATTCTCGGACCCGAGCGAAGTATGTGGAAGCAATCGACATGTCGCGCAAGCTAGCCCACCATGGTGGGTGGGTCGATTTCAGGGATCGCCTCCCTCGAAAGTGATGAGCAGCCACCGTTTCACTCCAACACGCGCCAACGAAAAAGAGGAAGACACAGTGGCGCAGACCATTGATCCGAGATCGAGATCGATACCCCGGGGGGTGAGGTGTGGGCGCACCAGATCGGCTTCCCAGCTCGCATCGCTCTTTGCGATCTGGGGCCTAAATACGCCCGGCGAGCACCACGACAGCTGCACGGACTGCCCATCGAAAGCCACCGCATGACGCTTCAGCGACGAGCTGGCTCACCGAGCCAACCCAGCGACGAACTCCAGGCCGACGAATTCTTCGTTGCTCCAGTTTCGCCCTGACAACTTGACGTTCAACTCTGTGCCGTCATCCTCGATCTCGACGAGGCCGAATTGGCCTCCACCAGGAAACACGCCATGGCTGTACGGCCCACCTTTGACCCGTCCGGGACGATCCAAAGCCCCGGCGTGAAACACCGGGAAGCCTGCATTGCCGTTGGACGAATAGTCGCTGTTCGTGCCGTCATCGATCGCGGTCATATGCGCATCGCCGCTGAGCATCAACAGACTCGACGCCAGATCGTGGTCGGCGATCAGGTTCGCGAGTTCTGTTCGCTCGTTCGCATGGCTGCTCCAATCGTCGCCCTCAGGCGATCCGGTAGAGATCCACGGAACCGGGTTGACCCAAATTGTGAGTTCGTGGGTCCGAGCTGCCGCGATCAGCTCAGCTTTCAACCACTCCTTCTGCTCTGACCCGAGCATGCTCGCGATCCCCGGGCGGTCGTCATCAGGAACCTCTCGCGACGAGCGAGTATCAGTGAGGAGCACCCGGACACGGCCGACGGAGAAGGCCTGGAACACGCTGGATGTGGTCGAGGCGAGCGGATAGTGCGGCACATAGGAGCGGTAGGCCCGCATGGCCGCTTCGCGGGTACTGCTCGAGCCGTCCACACCGCCGAAGTCGTGGTCGTCCCAGACGTAGGCCACCGGGTAGTTCTGCCACAGCGCGGCTTGGGCCGGGCGAGACAACGTGTAATCGAGGACCTGGCGAAAGGCTTGGTTGTTGTTTTCGGCAATATCGGCGTAGTGGAGATCGCCGTCGATGATCACGATCGCCGGATCGGCTTCGCCGATGGCATCGAACACCGCTCCGTTGGAGCCGGTACGAGCGCAGCTTCCGACCGCGATCGAGAACGACGTGGGGCCCTCGGGAACGGTACGAAAACGGCCAATACGACTGGTATCGGTCTCCCCCCCGACGCGAAAGACGTAGTGGTACTCGGTATCAGGTTCGAGATCGGACAGATGTATGCGAACGAAGCCCTCGTCGACCGCCGACCCGACAAACTCGACGGCGTCGGCCATCGTCGCATCCCGCGATAGCAGAAGCTCGACCTCCTTTTCGTCGTCGTCGTCGAGCCTGGTTGTCACCACCGCGGTCCGGGGCGTAACACCTCCCGACCACACCCATCTCGTTACCGAGCCCCGCACCTCCGTGGCGTTCGAGCCAGGGTGCGTCGGACCGTAGACTCGATCGAACAATCGGCGCGCGACGGTCGTCCCTGCAATGCCCGCCAACGCGAGTACGACCATGCCCGACAACACGTCCCGGCGGCGTAGAAGGGCTCGCGGATGCTCGTGATCGGCCCGATGGAACTTCTCGTCGCGCAACTCGAAAAGCCCTACTGTCACCCAGAGGAGGCCTGGAAGAAGAAAGCCGGCGAAAACCAGCAGCGCATCGGCCAATCGCAGTTGTCGGCTGGTGAAGACGATGAGCGCAGCCGCAGTGAACGTTGCCGCCGCGCCGCCCAACAAACGGAATCGCAGGGCCAGCAAGGCGCCAAGAGCGAAGAGCGCCATGAACACCGGTTGGGAAACCAGATCGAAGGCTTGGCCGCCCGGGCGGTGGCCGAGCCAAGAGAACCGCTGATCGAGCGTCAACAACCCGACGACGATCAGGGCCAAGGAAATGGCCGCTATCTCCAGCGCGTGGACCAGCCAGTGCGGAATGTGGATGTCGCCTCGTTTTGGATGATCGCTATGCATGAGTATCAGCCGGCCGAGACCAAGCCAGCCCTCACTGGTTGATATTCGCGACGAGCCCGACCCCCGGCGACCGAGGAACCTCCACCGTAGAAAACGAATCTCATCGCGGGGATCGTATACAGCGGGACCTGTGGCGTTGAGAGATCGGGTTGGTATGTCGGCTCCGCCGAGCAATGTGAAGACCACGAATGCCACTCGGACCCGGCTGAGTGTGGATATCGAAGTGGCGGGAGGGCGGACCCCCGGCCCATTGGGCCGGGGGGCACCCGATGGCATCGGCTATTCGATGTTGCGTTCGATCTCGATCTTGGCGTCGGTGACGACGGTGGCGATCGCTCCGATGGCGGCCCACCGGGAGGAGCAGGACCTCGATGACGCCGACACTGCGGAGAGCTCGATGCGCCGTCTCCTTCTTCGTTGGAGATCTTGATCCGGCGCACGTTGCCCTCGTGCACCAGCTCCTTGACTTTGGTCAACAGACTGTCGCCTTCGACCTCGATCACTTCGATCGTTGCGGTTTCTGTAGTCATATGCCTTTCCTCTTTCTGTTCGACCAGGCTGGCTGGTTGCGTGGACATTGGTAGATAGTTGGTCGCCCTGGGACGGTTCCCGGCGCGTCGACCGGAGGCGGTTCATGCGGTTAGGAGGCATCGTCGAGGAGACCGTCGTAGAGGGCTAGGCGGGTCGGACGACCGTTGGGCCTTGCAGGACCCGGGCAGGGAGGGTGATAAGGGCCCACACAAGTTCGAGCACGGCCCTCACCGAGAATCCGACCAGCCGGAACGGGATGCTGAGCAGCCACACGATCGGGTAGAGGAGCAGCGCCAGCAAAGCGAGCGGCCACGCCACGATCAGAAGGAGCAGCCACACCAAGAACGTCAACATGACGTTGTCTCTAGGGCTGCCGCCGCGGTGCGGGTGGGTTGGGTGTCGGGTAGCGGAATCGAGTCGGTCATGGTGGTCGTCCTCCTGGTTCAGGTTTGTTTGATTTGAACCTAGGAAATTGCTGCGCTCAGGTCGCCCGGCAAACGATGGATTCCTGCTCCCACCTTCGAGGGATCCGAAGGTGTCCGACGCGCCGCCCGTAGTCCCCCAGATGGATGATGTTTTCAGGTCCCGGTTGCCAACTACGGCCGAGGCCGGGCAGCTCGACTGAGGTGTCGCAACCGACACCGGCGAACTCCTCAGAGCCCTACCCTCAACCCAAATATCGGCTACCAACCATGCTTCAAGCAATGAAACCCCGAACCGGGGGTCCGAGGGTTTCCGATGTCCTGAGACATCACATCGGTGG
>CAZYLX010000223.1:0-5875 GCA_964648595.1 uncultured Acidimicrobiaceae bacterium | reverse complement strand
GCATGAGATGGTCGCCGAGGACGATCCCGGCACCGATCCCCGTGCTGATCGTCACGTACACGACGTCACGGAACCCGCGGCCGGCGCCGAACGCCGCTTCGCCGACAGCGGCGAGGTCAGCGTCATTGGCCAGACTGATCGAGAGACCCGACCGCTCGCTCAACCACGCATCAGTGAGCATCGGGATCCATCGCTGAGGGAGGTTCGGTGCTTGATACAGGACCTCGCTTTCGTGATCGATCACGCCGGGCAACCCGATGACCGCACGGTCGCAGGCGTCATCACCTCGGATCTCTTGCATGAGTTCCACCAGGAACGCCGGAGAAGGATCGTCGGTTGGCGTCGCTCGTCGAATGCGACGCAAGACGGTGCCCGCCTCGTCGACCATGGCAGCCCGGACATGGGTCCCGCCGAGATCAACAGCGACGGTCCGGGTGGCGCCGTCGCTGTGAGGCCGCTCGTTGGCACTGCTCTGACTCGCCTCCATCACGCGAACCCGACGAGCTCAACGTCACGCATCAACGAGCCTCTGGCGCGGACTGATCCTCGAGCATCGACGGCAGGCCGGGACCACCGTCGATCGGGCATGCTGCGCCGTAGGGATAACGGACCACCGGCGGCGGAGCATCGAGCACGGGCTGCACGATCTGCCATGCGACATCCACCTGATCACCGCGGGCGAACAACCGTCGATCGCCTTCGAGGGCATCCCCCAGGAGACGGTGGTAGGGACTCGGGCCGTGGGACATCCCATGGTGATCGACCTCCAGACGAACCTGCTCACTGATCAGACGTTCGCCAGGACGCTTCGCCTGCATCTCGAACTCGATGATGTCGTTCGGCTTCATCACGAAGCGGAGACGATTCGGCTCCGGGTGGCATTCGGCGTCGGTGAACAGCGGACGGGGCGGAGCGACAAACTCGACAACGGCCTCGGTGAGGGTTTCGTTGAGGGCTTTCCCCGTCCTGATGTACCAGGGCACACCGGCCCAACGCCACGAATCGACCTCGCACTCGAGCGAGATGTAGGTCTCGATGTCGGAATCCTCAGCAACACCGGCCTCGCCGAGATAGCCCTCGTATTGGCCCCGCTGCACCTTGGCTGGATCGAAGGGCTTCATCGACCGGAGAACTTTCACGACCTCGTCATTCATGGCATCAGCGTCGTCGGACACCGGAGGCTCCATGGCCAACAAGGCCAGGATCTGCAACAGGTGGTTCTGCACCACATCACGAAGCGCACCGACCTCGTCGTAGAACTTGCCACGGCCCTCCAGCCCGAAGTCCTCCGCCATGGTGATAGTCACGCTCTGCACGTGATGTCGGTTCCACAGCGGCTCGAGAATCGAGTTGGCGAAGCGGAACACCAGAAGATTGAGTACCGGCTCCTTCCCAAGGAAGTGATCGATCCGCAGGATCCGTTCCTCGGGATAATGCTTGCGCACCGCAGCATCGAGCTGGCGCGAGCTCTCGAGATCGCGTCCGAACGGCTTCTCCAGCACCACGCGACCCCGATTGAGGCCGGCAGCACCGAGGCCGTCGGTCACGGTGGAGAACAGGAACGGCGGAATGGCGAGGTAGCAGACGGGCATGACGGCGTCGCCGACCTTCTCTGCCACGCGGTCGAAGGTGTCGGTCTCCTTGTAGTTGCCACTGACGTAGTCGAGCCTTGATGCCAGACCGTCGAACACCAACGGATCGATGTGGTTGCCGTTCTTCTCGAGGGCCTCACGGGCGTTGCCGATCAGCTCGTCGCGAGTCCAGTTCGACGAGGCAACACCGATGACCGGGCAGTTCAGCATTCCGTCGGCCTCGAGCTGGTACAGCGCTCCGAAGAGCTTCTTCCTGGCCAGGTCGCCGGTGATGCCGAACATCACGAGACAGTCGGCAGCGATCGGTTGAGCGCCTCGGGCCGCCAGTGCTTCTGCATCGACCATCAATCAGCCTCTGGCTTCTTCTCGTTGTGGCCACCGAACTCGGATCGCATCGCGGAGAGCACCTTGTTTCCGAACTCTGCGTTGCCTCGCGAGGCGAATCGGCTGAACAGGGCATCGGTAATCGTCGGGACAGGGGCCCCGGCTTCGACTGCGGCCAAGACGGTCCACCGACCTTCGCCGGAATCCGACACGTGCCCTCCGAAGGCGTCGAGGGCTGGGTCCTCGTGGAGCGCTGCTGCGGTGAGATCGAGCAGCCAGGAGCCGATCACGCTGCCCCGCCGCCAGACCTCCGTGACGGCTGACGTGTCGATGTCGTACTGGAAGAGACGGGGGTCACCCAGGGGCGCCGTTTCGGCGTCGACCTCTCGATCGGCGGCTCCGACATTGGCCTTGTCGAGCAGCCCGAGACCTTCGGCGTAGGCCTGCATGATGGCGTACTCGATGCCGTTGTGGACCATCTTCACGAAGTGACCGGCGCCGGCTGGGCCGCAGTGCAAGTAGCCGTACTCGGCCTGCTCCGGTTCGCCAGCCATGCCACGAGTGCGTTCCGCAGTTTCGACTCCCGGCGCGAGCGCCTTCCAGACCGGGTCGAGCCGAGCGACGGGCTCGTCTGCTCCGCCGATCATCAGGCAGTAACCACGCTCGAGACCGAACACGCCGCCGCTGGTGCCGACATCGAGGTAGTGGATGTCGCGACGTCCAAGGACGTCTGCTCGCTCGATGTCGAGCGGATAGTGGCTGTTCCCACCATCGATCACGATGTCGTTCGCTTCGAGGTGGTCAGCGACGTCCATCACGACCTGACCGGCGAACGCAGCAGGGACCATCACCCAGATGGCTCGAGGTCCCTTGAGTTTCGAAACGAGATCCTCGACCGAATCAGCACCGATGGCCACACCTTCGTCGACGAGTTCTTGCACCGCCTGGTCATTTCGGTCGTACGCAACACACTCGATACCTG
Organism: uncultured Acidimicrobiaceae bacterium; assembly: GCA_964648595.1. Taxonomy (GTDB): domain Bacteria; phylum Actinomycetota; class Acidimicrobiia; order Acidimicrobiales; family SZUA-35; genus SZUA-35. Next base: position 2,977 of record CAZYLX010000223.1, on the reverse strand, counting down.
CTCGATGAAGTCGCCGCACCAGGTTGGCGCCCATCCGTCCGAGACCGATCATTCCCAGTTGCACCTGTGCTCCTCGTCGACTGGTGCTCACGGGAGCACGGGCGAGTCAACAGTGTGCACCGCCCGAGGCGTTCTGTGTCACCTCAGCGGGCGAATGTGCGGGTGCGATGACACAGAAGGCGGCAATCCAAGGGGAATCGTCGAGCTGCGAGCGGGGTTGCGGCAGATGTGCCGGAGTGGATGACCGATCTGTTGCTTCCCCGCACCGACGACGGTGTCACCGTGCAGTGGCTGATCATGGTCCCGTTCTGGCTGATCGTGGCCGTGAGTGCTCGCAGACTCCCTCGCGATGTCCAGCTGTTGATCTGGGGACTGGCGACGATGAACCTCGCATGGTTCCTCTTGCGCATGGCCCACTGAACGTGCGAGCCGACGCGCTAGGCGCTCTTTGGTGGCAGCGGCACCAACACCGATGTCGAGTCGGTGTAGGCCCGGAACTCCGGTTCGCCTCCCCACCGCTTCTCGGCTCGACGTTCGAGCAGCGGAATTCCGCTGATGCGTGTCAGCAACACGAAGACGAAGATGGGCGAGATCAAGGCGACCCAACGCCACCCGCTCAGGATCGGGATCGACATGATCGCCATGCCGGTCCAGAGGGTGATCTCGCCGAAGTAGTTGGGATGCCGAGACCACGACCACAGCCCCGTCGTGATGAACCGACCGGCGTTGGCGGCGTCGGCCTTGAAGACGCTCTTCTGGGTGTCGGCCATCACTTCGATGACGAAGCCGACGAGCCAGACCAGGAACCCGACGACACCAAGGACACCAAACGACTCGCGATCACTTGCCGTGATGATCGACAACGCTGCCGCCAACGTCAGCGAGACCCAGAGACCTTGGATGGTCCAGGTCATCAAGAACTGCCAGAAGTCATGCTTCATCCTGTCGAAGCGACCGTCCTTGCCGTCCTTGCTGATCCTTCGGAAAAGAAACGAACCGAGACGGACTGCCCACACAGCGACCATCGCTGCGGCCAGCCACGCTCGCAGATCGAGATCAGCTGACAACGCGAGCGCCAGAACCGTCACCGTCAAGTAGGTGAGCGAGCCCGTGAGATCAAAGTACTTCTCGGTGTGGGCCCGGAACGACGGGACGAAGACGATCCAGTTGATGACATAGGCCGCGGCGACGCAGAGAGCGAACACCGCGATGCCACCGGCTTCAGCGCCTCCCTGGCTTCCCGCCAACGCCAGCGCCACGCCGAGGGCCACGCTCACGAGCGTCCCGGCGATCCAGGTCTGAGTCTTGCTCATGTCATGCTCCCCGTGCGCCCAGCGGCAGACGCATCGCAGGCGAGTATGGCCCTCGATCCGGTTTGGTGCATGGCCGGGCGAACAGCATCGTGGTTCCGAGAAAGCTCAGTCGACCGCGAACGTTGCCCGATCGTCGGCAAAGGCCTTGAACTCCAACGCGTTTCCTGCCGGGTCGGTGACGAAACATGTGCGTTGCTCACCGGGCAGGCCATCGAATCGCACGGTCGGCCCCATGACGAAAGGAACGTCGGCCCGCTGTAGACGCCCCACGATGTTGTCCCAAGCGGCGCGATGCAGCAGGAGGCCGAAATGCGATGCGGGGACCTGGTGGCCATCGACGTCGTTGGTTCCGACCTTGCGAGAGCCAGCCTGTTCGAGATGAGCGACGATCTGATGCCCGTACAGATCAAAGTCGATCCAGGTGTCGGCCGAGCGGCCCTCCGGGCAGCCGAGCACATCCACGTAGAACGAACGGGCACGGTCGAGGTCATCGACGGGGAATGCCAGATGGAACCGGGGCCGGCCGAGCGATGGAATCACCGTGCCACCATTGAGCGCGTCGATGACCCACGGCCCGAAATCGAGCAATGAATCGAGCACGACCTCGGCAAAGCCGAACCGAGCCGAACCTCGCTGCGCCGGCTCGGGCACCGCGACCAGCGCCATTCCCGCTGCCTTGGCGGCAACACACCCGGTAACAGAGTCCTCGAACACCAGACATTGGCTTGGTGCAACACCCATCAAGTCGGCGGTCACCAGATACGGCTGCGGATGGGGCTTGCCGTATTGGTCGTCCTCCGCTGAATGGACGATGCCGAAACGGTCGGCCAGCCCCAAGGCATCGAGGACCGCCTTGATCATCCGGCCATCCGAGGATGAGCACAGACCAATCTGCAGACCGGCCTCGGTACAGGTGTCGAGTGCTTCGACCACACCTGGCAGCGGTGTTGCGTCAGCGCACAACTCGATCACGCGATCGATCACCTGGTCGGCTACCTCATCGGGCGATGATCCATCCCATGGGTGGCGATCGTGCCAGATCTGTGCAACCTGGCGCATACGTACGCCCATCGTGGCGTCGAAATCGACGTCGGTCAGCGGCAACCCGAGGCGAGCACACGCCTCCCGCTCGGCGATTCGCCACCGGCTCTCTGACTCGGTCAGGAGCCCATCCATGTCGAAGATCGCCGCTGTCAGCATCTCGTCGAGGCTAACGCCGACCGCCGTCCCGGATGACCGGGACGGCGGCGAGGAAGTCGACGCACAGTCGTTGCTGTGATCGCCGTGTTATGTGAGCTCAGAGTTATGTGAGCCAGAGCTGGGTGAGCTCAGACGACTCAGTCGAGTGTGATGGGCTCGTCGAGTGAGGCGTTGTCGAGTTCTTCGGCGCCATCGGTCAGATCGACCAGATCGACCTCGTCGGACTCCATCAGACCAACCTCCTTGAGCACCTTGTCCTGGATCTCCATGACGAGGTCGGGGTTCTCGATGAGGAACTTCTTGACGTTCTCTCGGCCCTGGCCGATCTGTTCGCCTTCATAGGTGTACCAAGCACCCGACTTCTTGACGATGTCCCTTTCGACAGCAATGTCGAGCAGCGAACCCTCGCGGCTGATGCCCTTGCCGTACATGATGTCGAACTCGGCCTGGCGGAACGGTGGGGC
>CAZYLX010000222.1:0-5878 GCA_964648595.1 uncultured Acidimicrobiaceae bacterium | reverse complement strand
GGCTCGCGCACTCCGGTGATCTTCCTGACCGCACGCGATTCGACCGGCGATCGGGTGCGCGGCCTCACCGCCGGTGGCGACGACTACATGGTGAAGCCATTTGCTGTCGCTGAACTCGTTGCGCGCGTGCGGCTTCGGCTGCAACAGGCGGGCAAGGCCACGAAGCAAACGGTGCTGCGATGCGCCGACCTCGAACTCGACATTGATGCGCACCGCGTCAGCCGAGCGGGCACCGTCGTCGAGTTGTCGCCGACCGAGTACAAGCTGCTCCACTACCTGCTGGCGAACAGCGGCCGCGTGTTGACCCGCCCGCAGCTGCTCGACCACGTCTGGGACTACGACTTCGATGGCGACTCCTCAGTGGTCGACACCTACATCAGCTATCTGCGACGCAAGCTCGACCACGTCGGACCCAAGCTGATTCACACGATTCGTGGTGTCGGATTCTGCTTGCGAGTCGACGGGTGACGCTGCGCACGCGTCTCCTGCTCGGGTTCACGATGATCTTCGTCGTCGTGATCGCGGCCGGCGTCTTCACCGTGACAGCGCAGCGCAACCAGCTGTACAACCAGATCGACGATCGCCTGTCGGCAACGCCGCTGCCACCCGAAACTCGTAACAGCCCAGCACGCAGCAACGGAGCACCTGACCGCACTGGTGGGCAGCCCGTCGACAGTGAGAGCATCTCCGACCTCTATGTGGCCGCCATCGAGGTCGGCGGAGAGGTTCGCCCGGTGATCGAAGGGCAGTTGCTGGACGATGTCCCCGACGTTCAGTCACTCGTCGACGACTCACCGGCAGCAACCACGCTCGTCACCGCAGGGGGAATCGCCGGCACCTCCACGTTCCGTGTGCTGTTCCTTCCCGCCACCGAATCGTCACTCGGCGCAATCGTCGCCGTGCCAATCGACGACGTCGAGGAGACCATTCGACAGATGACGTACCGGTTGGTGGGTGTGGTCGGCCTGATCTCGGTCGCTCTGATCGTGATCGCCTCGTGGGTGAGCCGATTCGGTCTACGGCCGATCCGAGCGATGACCGATGTGGCGGAAGCGATCTCATCAGGCGAGCGCGACCGACGCGCCACCACCGACTCGACCGAGGCGGGTCGTCTCGGCCATGCGTTCAATGTGATGCTCGACGAACGCGACAGGAGCGACGAGCGACTTCGCCAGTTCGTTTCGAACGCATCCCACGAACTGCGGACACCCCTGACCTCCATTCGGGGCTATCTCGACCTCTATGCCGCGGGTGGCTTTCGCAAACCTGGTGAGCTCGACGACGCGATGCGGCGACTGCAGGTCGAGGCTGAGCGGATGAACCTGCTGGTCGAGGACCTGCTCATCCTCGCCAAGTTCGACGAGGAACAGCCGCTCGACATCACATTGGTGCGGGTCGATGAGATGGCGCGAGACGTTGTTGCACTGGCCCTCGCAGCGCATCCCGATCGCCAGATCAGCTCCGACGCAAAGGAAGCGATCGAGGTCGGCGCCGACCGTCTGCGACTGCATCAAGCTCTGGCAGCGGTCGTGGACAACGCAGTCCGTCATACGCCCGACGAGTCCTCGATTCAGGTCGCCGTCGCCTCCACAAATGGGCATGTCGAGCTCTCGGTGACCGACAGCGGACCGGGCCTCACCGCTGACGAAGCGGCAGCGGTCTTCGAGCGGTTCAGCCGGGGTGACCAATCGCGGGCCCGCAAGACAGGCGGTTCAGGTCTCGGACTATCGATCACGCAAGCGATCATTCACGCCCACGGTGGTGAGATCTCTGTGACCGCGACGCCCGGTGACGGAGCGACCTTCACCATCGTGCTCCCGATCGAGACCACACACTGAGCGTTGTCGGACGACGTAGTACTCTGACCAGGTGTTTGTGTGAGTGCCCCCGGGCAGAATCGAACTGCCGCACACGGTTTAGGAAACCGCTAGCGGTTGGGCGAGTTTCCCCTGGTCAGAGTCCCGCTGACCATGTTTCCTGGAGCATGTACCCAGGGAGTACCCACAGACATGAGCGGTCGACCCATCTCCGAGATTCGCATCTGGTCCGTCCAGGACCGGCGATCCAACAAACGCTACGCCAGGCCGTGGATCGTGCGGTGGGCCGTCGACGACAAACCGTTCCAGCGCGGCCACCGGACCAGAGTCGAAGCCGACCACTACCGATCCCTGCTGCTCGTCGCCCAACGCGAGGGTCAGGCTTTCGACGAGACCACTGGCGAACCAGCTGGGTGGGCGCCGAAGGCTGCGGACCAACCGCTGCTCGGATGGGCTCGCACTTGGTTGGCGGAAAGCTGGGAAGAGTGGCAACCCCGCACGCAGAACTCAGCGGTCGAAGCGTTGTCCCGCTTCGTGCCACTGACTGCCGCCGAGTCCGCTCCGCACACAGATGGTGCTCGTCGGTATCTCGTCGTTGCACTTCATCCCGATGGCGAGCGAGATCCCGAATGGGAAGGATGGTTCGACAAATGGTGCCCGTCGCTGGCCGACCTCGACCGCTCGCTCCTCTCCCGAGTCGACGCGTCGCTCAGCCTTGGGTTGTCCGGGAAACCGCTTGCGCCGAACACAGCCACACGTCTCCGAACGGTCGCCCGTTCGTGCGTTCGGCGGGCCGTTGATCTCGAGCTGCTCGACGCAGACCCGTGGCCACCAACTCAGCGAGGAGCCAAGCACCGCAAAGTGCGGAGAGCCTCGACCGGTGTCGATGTCCGCTCGCTGCCCAATCCAGAAACGATGCGCCGAGCGCTCGCTGCGATCGAAACTCACCAGCCAGCAAGCCGCACCTACATGGTCATGACCTCGGTGCTCTACTACGCAGGACTCCGGCCATCAGAGGCCGTGATGCTTCGTCCTCGTCACCTCGATCTCGGCTCGAACGGCTGGGGAACGATCCGAGTCGAGGAAGCCGACATCTCCTTCGACGAGTCCGGCGAACCAAAGACCGGCAAGCGCTCGGTCCCAATCCCGCCAGTTCTGGTCACGCTCCTCACGAGCTGGATCGAAGAGGGAGGCTTTCGGCCCAGCGACCTGCTCTTCCGAACTCGCACCGGACAACGGCCGTCGTCATCCAACTGGGGGAGGGCTTGGCATCGTGCGCTTCGTTCGATCGATCACGAACCCCTCCGGCTCTACGACTGCCGGCATGCAGCTGCGACCACGTGGCTCAATGCCGGCGTGCCGCTCGGCGATGTCGCCCGCCGCCTCGGCCACTCAGTTGATGTACTCGTGTCGACGTACGTCGGAGCGCTGCGAGGCGACGAAGCTGTCGCCAACGACATGATCGAGCGCTACCTCGGCGACGTCGCCTGAGTCTCTCTTGGTTCCTGCCCGACCTGCCGCTGGATCGTCAGACGGTTGGGCGTTGTCGTTTGCCTATGCGTTCGTCGAGGCGGTCCATCTCATCGAGGACATCATGAGCGACCCACACGCGATCTCGACCGCTTCCAGTGATCTCGGTGAGCACCCCAGCGCTTTCGAGCTGGTCCAGCCCGCCGAGGGTTGCCTTGGGAGTTGTTCCGATGAGCTGGCCGGCGGACGCTGAGGTCACGACCGGGTTGGCTGCCAGCACCTCAATAAGTAACGCTGCTGATGACTTGGCCCGAGGTCTTGCGGCGTCAAGCCAATGCTCGGGCAGAACAGCAAGAGCGTGTGCCGACTCCTCAGCAGCGTCACACGCTGCCACGAGCGCCCGGGCGAGATAAACGATGAACGCGTTGGCGTCGCCCTCCCGATATCGACCGAGTTGATTGAAGTAGTCATCGACATCAGCAAGCATGACCGAAGCAACGGGAACGACGACCATGCTGGTGACGTTGCGATGCCGCAGCAGGGTGTTGATCAACGCTCGGCCAATTCGGCCATTCCCGTCGTTGAACGGATGGATCGATTCGAACTGGGCGTGCAGGACAGCGGCTTGTGCAACGGCGCCGAAGTCGGTACGAGCAGCGAAACGGACCAAATCTTCCATGAGCGACCCGACCAGACCGGCTGGAGGTGGGACGTAGAGGGCATTGCGCGGAGTGAAGTCTGAGCCGCCGATCCAGTTCTGTACGTTTCGATATCGGCCCAGTTCATTGGCTTGCGACGGATCATTGCTGAGAAGCACCCGGTGAGATTCGGTGATCGCACCGTGGCCGAGCGGACGCGGCGAATCGATCAGAGACGTCACCGCCGTCGCAGCGGCGGCGACGAGGCGTGCATCCCGTCCGGCCTCGATTCCAGCGAACGCTTTCGCGGACTCGGCGGGGTCGGGATTGATCCGCTCGATCTTGGACGACGCCACCGACTCGGACCGCAAGAGGAAGCCCGAGAGCGCAGCGAGGTGCGGTCCTCCAGATGCATCGAGACGAACCGCAGCGATCTGAGCCTCTTCCACCGCTTCGCGTGTGGGGCGGTCGAGCTCTGGGTCAAGCTCAGCAATCGTTGGCGGGATGCTCACCGAAATCTCAGTGAGCATGCGATCCTCGATCGGCGGGCGCCGGCCACCGCTGTCGCGAGCATCGGTAGCGGTCCACGCAACCTTCTCAACGGTGTGCTGCGGCCAGTTCATCGTCGTCAATCCTGCTAACGAGTTTCGCAGGAACCTCCTGCTTGAGCCATCACTATTAGAGCTTAGCAATCTAAAGTCAATTAGCAATGGACAGTATTGGAGGTAGTTCTCTTCTTGGGTCGACCATTCAGGGCCGCTCAGCAGCAGCTAAATCCGGCTGGCTCTCAGCCCTGTCGTCGATACACGCTGACGCCGTCTCGAAGAGGCCAATACACAGCGGCGCCGACGTTGTCTCGGCCAGACGAAATCTCGTCGATATCAGCCACCAAGATGTCGAGCGGCACAAACGTCGTGACCGCAGCTCGCGTTGAGCGCATGAGCCTTCGTTTGTCGGAAGGGTCGATGGCATCGAACACGACGAGAAGATCAATGTCGGAATCCGGTCCGTCTTCGCCTCGTGCAACCGAGCCAAAGAGAATAATCTCCAGCGGGTCCAGTGAAGCTGCTATTTCCTTAACGACCAGCGGAACGGCTTCGCTCAGGGTGCGGCCGTCGTAGCGTCCAAGTTCATCGACGGTGTGGGCCTGCGACATTCGCAAAGGTTACTCAACGCCTTCCGTTGCCACCGCCCGAGAAGCAGCTGGTGCCTTGTGGAAGTTGTCCGAAGACGATCTCTCGTCACCGGTCTACCGTTGCATCTCATGGACAAGTTCGACAAGTTCGACGAGGCCGAAGCGATGACGCCCGCTGACTGGGAACCTCACTTCGAGAAGAGCATCGTCACGAATTGGGAGCAGCTTCCCAAGGGCTCGCACGAAGCGGCCCAAGCAATCGCAGCCAGACTCGAACGGCTCGCCGGGCAGTCATGAGCGCTGGCGGCTGACATTCGAACTCCGACTTACGCTCGCTCGCCCGTCGGTGATTCGCGTACGTCCTCGAGCCCGTCGAGCAGATCGGCGAGACCGAGCAACACGTCTTTCGCTCGATGTGTGTCACCGACCAGTTCCGTCAGCCGCATCGCAAGCCTGGCCTGAATGAATGTGTCGATCCGTTGGTACACGTCCTCTTGAACCGGACCTCGATCTTCGAATCGACCATCGTCGTCGTACACCCGGCCGATCCGGCCGGCGCTCATCGACCAGACTCGCAGCTCTTCGACCCATTCGGGCAGGGTGTCCTCGTTGCCGAGGAGCGCATCGATCAGCATCAACGACTCGAAGCCACCGCCCTTGGCATCGGGTGTGGAAATCTCGACCTCGGTTCCCAGCGGCGGGGGAGTGAAGAACCAGCCGATCGGCAACTGGAAGCCCCGCGCCAACGCAAAGATCTCATCAGCGTTGAACTGGCTAACACGTCCGCCAGCAAAGCTGCGCTCGATGGAGGAGAAGCT
>CAZYLX010000221.1:0-5904 GCA_964648595.1 uncultured Acidimicrobiaceae bacterium | reverse complement strand
TCCGGGACGCAAAGAACGGTAGCGGTCTCGGCCTCGATGAGCTGCGCGCTGCCTCCGCGGAGTTCGTCGAACAGAGCCGCCGGCTGACGTCTTCGACCAGGACAATCGATGTCGAGCCGGGGCACACGGCCGACACGCCAAGGCTACGTCGTCTGATCGAACCGGTGGAACGCCACCAGGTGTTCCGTCGCTTCGCCATGGAAGGCCCTGCCGCCGACTTGGCCCAAGAGATTCTCGGCGGGCCCGTTCGCTATCACCATTCGAAACTCAATTACAAGTGGTCCGACGGCGGGGAAGAAGTCAAGTGGCATCAGGACATCCAGTTCTGGCCTCACACGGACTTCACGCCACTCACCATCGGCGTCTACTTGGACGACGTAGACGAGCAGATGGGACCGATGGGAGTCCTGCCGGCGAGCCATCGTGGCGAGCTGTTCGATCTCTACGGTGAGGACGGGGGATGGGCCGGTGCCATGCGCACGACCGACGCCGACCAACTCGATCTCGCGTCTGTCGTTTGGCTCGATGGCCCTGCCGGTTCGGTGACGGTCCACAACTGCTGCATGGTGCACGGTTCGCAACCAAACCGTTCTGAACGCCCGAGGCCACTTCTGCTTCAGACCTACAGCGCCGCGGCGTCGTATCCCGTGGCTGGGATCGGAGCCAACGGCGCGACCGGACCGAGCGCGGGCACGATCATCGGTGGCGAAGCACAGCAGATGCTGGAGATCGACGGCCGAACGATGCACGGCGCTCCCAACTGGGCCAGCAGTGGCGCTCCGACCATTTTCGGTTCCCAGCAGGACGGCGCGGGTGCCGGATGACCGACATTCGACCGGCCGGATCGGGTCGGGCAGCCGTTGCGGCGAGTTTTCTCCGCTCGATCGCGTCACCGCGCGCCGGCTTGGTCATCACGACCGATGCGACGTTGCCGTCCGACTGGCCAATGTCTGACGGAGGACTCGAAGCCAACCTTGGCCACGCATTGGGCTGGACCTGCGAGGTGCGAAAGCACGACATCGTTGTGGTCAACCCATTGGGCGAAGGCCTGGCAAAGGCCACGGTGCCTGACCTCTCGGCGTCGTGGCTCGACAACGCCCGCCAGGACGGGAGCTGCGCCATGTTTCTCACCACGTCCGGAGCTGAGGCTGGATTCGCAGAACTCACGATTGCCAGTGGCGCCTCGGCCGGAGAGCTACGGGCGGCAACGATTCGCACCGCTGTCAACGACGATTTCGGTGCGATGGAGACGGTCGGACGGAACCAACCATGTCCCTGCGGATCCGGCAAGAAGTTCAAGCACTGCCACGGCCGAGGGTAGGACGGTCACGGCCGGCGGTCGTCCTCGCCGGGTCTAGCGGTTCTCGACCGCTCGTGGCGCCGAGGCGCCCGAACCGATCCCACGGAGCGGGTCAGACGCCGTGACTCGGTCGAACCAGGCCTCGCCAGTTGTGGCAAGCCCTGTCGCTCGGAGGCTCTGCTTGATCCGGCGAACACCAGCAGGGTCATGTTCGGCCAGTCGGGCAGCGAGAGCCATCGAGGCGTCGACAACGGCGTCGTCAGCAACGACCTCCGTTGCAAGGCCGAGCGTGGCCAACGTCGGTCCCGGCAACCGATCGCCGATCAGGGCGACTCGCGCTGCCAATGCCTCGCTGTGGCGGAGGCGGAGCCAGGCCATGTTCATCGGCGCGGCCATGCCCTGCTGCACTTCCCCGACCTGGAGGAACGCAGTTTCGCCTGCCACCAGGAAGTCGCATGCCAAGGCGAGGCTTGCCCCGCCGTTGACCGCAGCCCGTTCGAGTGCTCCGATCACGATGCACGGCAGGTCGAACAGGGACTCGTGGACCTCCCGCCACATGGCAGGGAACTGCGCCACCCAATCGGGTTGGGGATCCCGACCGAATTCTTTCAGGTCAAGACCGGAACAGAACGCGCCGCCCTCACCCCGGAGCACCACGACGGAGATCTGCTCATCGCGAGCGAGGTCCCGAAGAGCTGCCGCCAGCTGGGCGGCAAGCGGTCCGGTCAGTGCGTTCCGTCGCTCTGGCCGGTTGAGCACCACCGTTGCGACTTGAGGTTGGTCAGGGAGCCGCTCGACTCGAATCTCGGTCATGCCGGAGTCTCCCATGTGATGCACTCGTCGGCGAGACAGTCATTCCCGGTCGGAGGTGGGCACACGAAACAGCAGATACCACCAGCCAACAAGCCCGGCAACAGCAACCACAATCCGCACCCACAACACCCCAATGACGAAACCGGCGGCGAAGACCACGGCCACGGTCATCATCACCAACGCGGTGATCTTGGCCCGCTTCGGCATACCTTCGCCGGCCCGATAGGCGGCAACGTGGGGGCCGACACCGGGCAGTTCGAGGACCCATTGCTCGAACCGCGGGCTCGACTTGGCGAAGCACGACGCAGCGAAGATCATGAACCCGGTCGTTGGAAGCCCGGGAACGACCACGCCGATGCCGCCAATCACGACCGAGAGCCAGCCGATCGAGAGCCAGAAGGCGCGGTTGAGGCGCGAGCGTTCTTCGGGGCCGCGTGGACGCGTCGTACGTTTTGGCTTGTGGTCGGTGCCGATGAGGCAGTATGCCGACACACGAAGACGCGAGCGGCCAGGAGTCTGAGATGACAGTGCGAGTCGAGAAGAACGGAGCGGTGTGGACGGTCATCCACTCGCGATTCGAAGCCCGCAACGCGATGGATCCCGCGAGCGCGCGTGCGTTGTTCGAAGCGTTCGTCGAGTTCGACAACGACGAGTCAGCCTCTGTTGCTGTGTTCTGGGGCGAGGGTGGCGCGTTCTGTGCCGGCTGGGACCTCAAGCAAGCGGCGGCACTCTCCGACGGCGACAACGGCGTCGAGCGGCTGAGTTTCCACGCCCAGGGTGGACATTCACGAGCCCCGATGGGCCCCAGTCGACTCGAGTTGTCGAAGCCGGTGATTGCTGCAGTCGCCGGCCCGGCCGTCGCAGGAGGAATGGAGTTGGCCATGTGGGCCGACCTCCGGGTCATGGAGGAGACCGCGTACATGGGCGTGTACTGCCGACGCTGGGGTGTGCCACTGATCGATGGTGGAACTGTTCGGCTGCCTCGACTGGTCGGGCAAGGCCGAGCGATGGACCTGATCCTGACCGGCCGACAAGTCATGGCCGATGAGTGCGAGCGAATCGGGCTGTGCGAATACGTTGTTCCCGAGGGGCACGCTCGGGAACGAGCGGAGGCACTGGCCACCGAGATCGCACGGTTCCCTCAGCAGTGCATGAGGGCCGATCGTCGATCGGCTCTCGAATCGCATGGCCTTCCACTCCGAGAGGCGCTGATCCAGGAATGGGACGGAAGCCGGCAGATGGTCGCTGCCGAAGGTATCGAGGGTGCCCGACGCTTCGCCGCCGGCAAGGGCCGCAGCGGAGACTTCGACGAGATCTGAAGCTGGCCAGTGCCAGACCCGCGCACGAGTGCGCGCTTTCGACACTCCTGACCACCGGACCAGCCGGCACGCCTTGGGTCAGTGCCAGACCCGCGCACGAGTGCGCGCTTTCGACACAAGGCATGACGCGAACGAGCACCCGCCAGCGGTCTGGGAGAAGGACCGAATCCGGGTGCTCATTGTGCAATCGTGAGGTTCATGCGTGCGACGACCACCTGCGATCCAGCTCAGCGGTGACGGCGGCGAGCCGCCGAGCGTGAGCGGGGTGCAAATCGCCGAGATGCGCTTGATGAGCAAGGGTCTCCTCGACGGAGCCGAGTTCGGTGATCGAGATCGACACGACGTCTGTCGCTGCTGAAGACTCAGTCACTGCTGTCAGCGCAGCGGCAGCAGACGGCCGAGCGGATGCGGGGACCTCGACCAGGCGTCGAGCGACCGCAGTCATCGGCTCGTTCCTGTCTCGTCGGCAACGACATCGAACGCTGCTTCGACAGACGCCAGTGCTCCGAGCACGACATCTTCGAACTCGCCATCGACCGGTCCGATTTCGCGGAGCTCGTCGAGCACCTCGGAGATCAGGACTTGGAGCCTTGTGTCTGTGGTCATCTGGAACAGATCGAGGAGCCAGTCGACACAACGGTCGAAGGAAATGGTCGAAAGGCCGTCATTGTCGGTGACCGCTGACCAGAACGCATCGAACGTGTCAGCTTGGACTGTGTCGGATGACGGTGTGGCGTTCCGCTCTGTGTCGTAGGTGGTCATGTTGGTTGCTCCCTCGGTAGTGGCAGTGTCGGTAGGTGGCGCTGCTTCTGTGAGAGAGATTACAGAGGAGTCACGAAACGGGAATCGGGGAAACCCTGGGTGAATGGGGGGCGCGCTAGGGGTTCACGTGTGCCGAAACGTCGCCAAAACGCAACGAGCCCCCCGCCGAGGCGAGGGGCTCGTGTGCTGCTTGATGGCTCAGGTACCAGTCCACTCCGGCGCACGCTTCTCAGCGAACGCCTTCGGGCCTTCCTTTGCATCATTCGAGGTGAAGACCTTGCCCTGCAGCGTGGCCTGGAGCTTCCAGAGCTCCTCCTCGTCGTAGCCCTGGCTCGCCGCCTTCACCAGCTGCTTCGATGCCGCCACGGCCAAAGGAGCGTTCTGGGCAACACGCTCGGCCAACGCAAGTGCAGCGTCGACTGCCTTGCCTGGTTCGGTGACTTCCGAGATCAGGCCATAGTGCAGACCCTCCTCTGCAGTGATGTTGTCACCAGTGATGGCCATTTCCATTGCCTTGGCGTAGCCAACACGGCTGGGGAGCCGCATCACACCTCCGGCGGCGGCGAACAGGCCGACCTTCACCTCACGGATGCCGAGTTTCGCGCCCGCGGCAGCGACCAGCAGGTCACATGACAGGGCCAGCTCGAGCCCACCGGCAATGGCGAACCCCTCGATGGCACCGATCAGTGGCTTCTCGGCACCAGCCTGGATGAACTTCATCATCGGACCGATGTCTTCACCCCGGGAGAACGCCTTCAGATCCATTCCGGAGCTGAAACCGCCACCGTTGCCGGTCAGGACGCCAGCAGTGAGGCCGGGATCGTCGTTGAGACGCTGGGTGGCCTCCCAGAGGCCATGCGAGAGCGCGCCGTTGATGGCGTTGCGAGCCTCGGGGCGATTGAGGGTGATGATGAGCACCCGACCCCGCTGTTCGGTGAGAACCGCCTCTTCGACGGTTGTCTCTTCGCTCATTTGGGGGGCATCCGGATGCCGCCGTCGAGACGGATCGTCTCGCCGTTGAAGTACGGATTGGTGATGCACTCCATGACAGCGAAGGCGAGTTCTTCGCCGGTACCGAGCCGCTTCGGGAACAACACGCTCTGGCCGAGGTGAGCCTTGAACTGATCGCTCTGCTCACCTTCGCCGTAGATCGGTGTGTCGATCAATCCAGGTGCGACGGTGTTGACGCGAATGCCGACAGCCGAGAGATCTCGAGCGATCGGCAGGGTCATGCCAACAACGCCGCCCTTGGATGCGGAGTACGCGCACTGGCCGATCTGCCCGTCGAATGCCGCTGCAGAAGCCATGTTGACGATGGCGCCACGGGCGCCGTCGGCATCGAGGGGCTCGGTCTGGGCCATGGCCGCTGCGCTCTGGCTGAGCATGTTGAACGAACCGATGAGGTTCACCTTGATCACGAAGGAGAATCGTTCGAGATCCATCGGGACGTTGTTGCGATCGATGGTGCGACCGGCGTAGCCGAGGCCAGCCGAATTCACGAGGGCCCGCAGTGGGCCCATCTCCGACGCAGCAACAACAGCAGCCTGTGCGTCTTCAACGCTGGACACGTCGCACTTCACGAAGAGGCCGCCGAGCTCGGAAGCAACCTCTTGGCCCTTCTCCTCGTTGAGGTCGGCGATGACGACGCGGGATCCCGCAGCGGAGAGCTGACGGGCGCTGGCTTCGCCGATGCCCGAGGCACCGCCGGTG
>CAZYLX010000220.1:0-5908 GCA_964648595.1 uncultured Acidimicrobiaceae bacterium | reverse complement strand
GGAACGTCGCTACAGCGACGTTCCGCACCGCCAGTTCGGAGTTTGAGGAGGGGGCTGGGGTCAGAGCTCGCTGGCCCAAGGGGGATCGGCGCCCGGACGGGAGCAGGTGATACCGGCCACGCGGACTGCGAACGCCAGGATCCTTTCCCAAGCCGCAGCATCCACCGGCCAACCATCGGCCCACAGACGCGTCAGCACAGCGCCACAGAACGAATCTCCAGCGCCGACTGCGTCGACGAACTCGATCGCTCGAGCGCCGACAGACACCTCCACCCCATCGGCCATGTGAGCGACGGCGCCCTCGGCGCCACGCGTCTCGATGACGACCTTCGGTCCACGCTCGAGCAGATCCGTCACGGTGACTCCCATCCAGCCGAAGTCCTCGTCGCTCCCTCTCACCAGATCAGCTCGATCCAGCCAGCCGTTCGCGTACCTCCACCATCGGTCGACGCCGATCTGTTCGATGATCGCCGGCCGTACGTTCGGATCAAAACTCACAATGCCTTCAAACGACTGGGCAACGTCCAGCAGGACACCCGCGGTCGATCCCCGAAACATGCCAAGCGTGCCTCCGTGGAGCAGGTGGGAACGGGCGCCCGATGGAACGAGTGCCAAACCGGAGAGATCCGCCGATGTCATCGACTCGTCAGCTGTCCCTTTGCCCTCGAAGGTGAACCGCTGGACCGGATGGGTCTCGACGATCGCTCGAGCAGTTGGTTCGTCGCCCCGCTGGGCTGCGTCGAGCATGACCCCGCTGGCCTGCATGTGAGCCCAGATCTCGTCGCCGAACGCGTCGGTCGACACGCGACCGAGAAACGCCGCCGGGGCACCGAGGCGAGCAGCGGTGATCGCCGCGTTCATCGGACCACCACCGGGAACGGAGACGCCGCCAGGAATGACGTCGACAAGCGCTTCCCCGCACGAGATGATCATGGGAGCTGAAGGTATCGAGTGCGGGTGGCAATCAAGATCAGCGCAGCAAACAGACCTGACCTCACCCGAGGTTCAGGATCGTCCCTCTTCGTGGCCAGCGGGATACGTCGCAGCCAGCTCTTCGGCTGTTGGTGAGTGAAACACGCTCGCCTCGGCCGGCAACAGACCAATGATCGTGCTCATCAGTTCGCGAGTCGCCTCGTCGAGGTCATCGGTCGATGGGTGATAGGGCGTTCCGACCACGACGGTGATCGTTGGCGGGTCGGCGAGATTCAACACGTATGGCACGGAGCGATTGCGCGGCCATGCCGCCTCGGTCCCCCAGATCCCAACGGGAACGATTGGCGCGCCAGAGTCGAGCGCCAGACGAACCGCGCCATATCGACCCTTCAGCTCCGGGTCGAAGAACGCCTCACCTCGAGGGATCGTTCCTTGTGGGAACACAGCGACCAGCTCGCCGGCCCGAAGAGCCCGAGCCGCTTCGACCATCGATGACTCGGTCTCGCCCCCACGATCGACTCGGATCGCGCCGAGGGCGCGGGTGATCTGACCGACGATCGGGGCATCGGTGACCTCCTTCTTGGCCAGGAAACGGATGGGTCGATGGGCCTTGCTTCCTGTAAGACCGACAATCAATGGATCGAGGTAGCTCCGATGATTGGCGGCGACCAGGGCGCCACCGTCGACTGGGATGTTCTCGAGTCCTTCGATCTGGATGTTGACCCATGGCAGAAACTCGTCCCTGGCAAGAGCGGCCACCATTTGTTGAGGCTCCACACCGAACGGCTTCGGCACGCCAGGAGGCGCAGAGAACCAGATGGCTTCCCAACCCCGCAAGGACGCGTACGCCCAAAGCCGAGGGTCGGGGTTGACCGCTACGGGGTGGCCAACCGACCGCAGCAATGGGACGTCATAGATGCTGTCGGAGTACGCATAGGAATCGACGAGTTCGATTCGATTCGATCGGGCCCACGAAGCAACAACGCGCGCCTTCCCTCTGCTCCAAACGAATTCTCCGTCGATGGTGCCGTCATAGCGCTGCCCAGATCCGACCCGGTAGTGGGTGGCGAGCACAGCGTCGAAGCCGAGCCGATCGGCGAACGCGGCAACAAGACCGTGGGGAGTCGTTGTCGCGAGAACCAGAAACCGCCCGGCTGCCCGATGATCGGCGAGCATCTCGCGAGCGAAAGGCTCAACGGCATCGGCCAATTGGCTCGCGGCTGCGGCGCCGGCTCGTTGCACGGCGGCAACAGACCAACCTCGGGCGGCTCGCGCACCTTGTCTGGCGAGCACCATCGACGGAAGCGTCTCGCCGACGAGGTCGAACAAGCCGAACAGCAGGCGCTCACCCGGGAGCCGGTCGGAACCGAGCAGGCCTTCCTGACGGAGCGCGTCGGAGATGATCGGGCCGCTTGCTCCACGAAGCAACGTGCGGTCGAGATCGAAGAACGCCGCCGACTGAGTCATCTCCGAACCGTACCGAAGATGACAGATGTTCAAGATCGCAAAAAGACAGAGACCCAGCACGTGGCTGGGTCTCGCTGGTGATCGGATCGAGGGGGACCGTCCGATGCACCTGATGATGGTTCGCCCGAGGGGGACCGGTGAACCATCTTGTTGTTGGAGTGAGATTACGCCGGGGTTGAGAATCTGTCGAACAGTTCGCTGTGATAGTTGTCATCTCTACTTGAGATGATGACCGCAGCGAGTTCCCCAGCCTGTCGAGTGTGACAACATGCGATGATGGATCTCCGCCAGCTGCAGTCGCTGCTCGCCGTTGTCGACCACGGCGGCTTCACGGCTGCCGCCCGTGCCACCCACACCGTCCAGTCGAACATCTCGGCCCACGTCGCTCGGCTCGAGAAGGAACTCGATGCCGTGCTGATCGATCGAGGCTCGGGCGCACCTACGGCCGAAGGCGAAGCGGTCGTTGCCCGGGCCCGCCGGATCGAGAACGAGCTGACTGCGCTCGAGGCAGACGTCAGCTCGTTTCGGGGCAGCCCTCGAGGCACTGTTCGCATCGGCGTCATCGGTACCACGGCCCGCTGGCTCACACCACTGCTGGTCGATCGGGCCGCCAGGACGGCACCAGATCTCCGGCTACTCATCGCCGATGGTTCGACCACCTCACTCGTGCTTCGGCTGCTCGAGGGTGAACTCGACCTCGCGCTGGTCTCGCTCTCGAGCCCCGACCCCGACCTGATTCATCGGCCGCTGTTCGAGGAGTCGAACGAGCTGATCGCGCCAGACGATCACCCACTCGTCGCGCTACAGCGTCAACCGACGTTGGCTGACGTTGCCGAACACGAGCTGCTCCTGGCCGCCCCGGGGACGGCGTTCCGACTCCAGATCGACGATGTGTTCGCCGCAGCGGGTCTCGAGGTGCGCCCCAGGGTGGAGATCGACGGCCTCCGCCTTTTGGCATCGCTCGCCTTCCAAGGTTTCGGGGCGACGATCCTGCCGGCAACGGCCGCTCCCTCGTGGATCACTGGCCCGTGGCGACGACTCCCCATGCCCGGCTTGGGACGACGATCCGTCGGCCTCGCCACGCGGAAGCGGGGCCTGCCTTCCGCCGCAGCCGAGGCTGCCGCAGCACTCATCTCGGAGGTCATTGAAAGCAACGCCAACCCGACTGCGGGGATCTACCCGATCACGGCACCTCGATGACGCGCCAGATCAAGGAACAACCCGCGATAGAACGGCAGGGAATGAAACCGGGGACACACAACTCCTGCGCACCCCATCGGCGTGCCCAGTGACGAACAACGTAGGCGTTCGCTCCGCTGCCGGCGGCGGTGCATCCGCGCGCCTCGACGATCTCGATGGTCGGCGAATCATGCGCATCACGCTCGACCTCGCGCACACCGAGGGGTTGAGCACCGTCGATGCACTCACGCTCGAGGCCGGCTTTCGAACTGCATGCGAGAAGCGACTGCCCATCGTCGCGGTGATCACGACCAACGGCGTCGCTCTCGACGACGGCTTCGACACCGTGGTTGCGTGGGCCCGCGCCGCGAAGGCGCTCGCCAACGCCTCCGGGGTGGTTCCGACGCTGTTCATCGCAACAGGCCCCGTTGTCGCCGGGCCGTCCCTGCTCCTCGGTCTGGCTGACCTCACGATCTTCGTCGAGGGATCGCATGCGTTCGTCTCCGGACCGGCGATGGTCGAGTCCTTCACCGGCGTCCCGATCACGAAAGACGGTCTTGGCGGCACCGGCATCCACGCCCGGTCCAGCGGCCTTGCCGCGTTGGTCGCGCACGACGTTGACGCAGCCCTCGAACTGGCCGGGGTCGTTCTCGGGCATTTGCCCGATCACCTCGACGAAGTGCCTCCGATGATGCCGACCGACGATCCTGTCGATCGAGCGAGCGACGTCGCCGCGGCCACCATTCCCGACCACCCGACAGGGTCATACGACGTCCGGGCGATCATCCGCGACATTGCTGACGACGGCGAGTTCCTGGAACTTCGTGGCGCGTGGGCTCCTAACCTCGTCACCGGTTTCTGTTCGATCGGCGGCCGATCCATCGGCGTCGTCGCCAATCAGAGCCAAGCCTTGGCGGGGAGCATCGACATCCCGGCGAGCCAGAAAGGTGCCCGCTTCGTCAATTGGTGTGATGCCTTCAATGTGCCGCTGCTCATACTCGTCGATACGTAGGGCTTCCTCCCCGGCAAGGATCTCGAGTGGCGAGGCATGATTCGTCACGGTGCCCAGCTTGCGTTCGCTTACGCTCGTGCGACCGTGCCTCGCGTTGGCGTGATCCTGCGAAAGTCCTACGGCGGCGCCTACATCGTCATGGACTCCAAGAACATGGGGAACGATCTGATGATCGCCTGGCCGTCGGCCGAGGTGGCGGTGATGGGGGCAAAGGGTGCGGTGGAGATCCTGCATCGCAACGTGACGCCCGAGAGACGCGCAGAGCTCGAGGCCGACTACGACGCCCGCTACCTCACGCCATACCCAACCGCAGAACGAGGATCGATCTCTCAGGTGATCGACCCGATCGAGACCCGCTCCACCTTGGCCGCAGCGTTCGACGTGCTCTCCACCAAGCGAGAACGGCTCCGCCCACGCAAGCACGACAACTCACCCCTCTGAGCAGCACACGGTCCGCGACCACGCAATGTCAGTCTGCATGTGACCTTCCCTGCTGTTTAGGGCTAGATTTCGAGACGGCCGATCTCCAATGTGCGTCGGCCGAACCTCGACACAATGGCGTGTCGACATCGCCCCGAACTGCCGTCGAAACCAGGAGCTACACGCCGTGCCCGAGACCGTAACAATCACTGACAACCGCACCGGCGAGAGCGTCGAGATTCCCGTCGAGAACGGCGGCATCGACATGTCCGCCATCCAGAAGTTGATGCCCGGCACCTGGGTGCTCGACCCCGGCTTCGGAGGAACGGCATCGACCACTTCCGAGATCACCGATCTCGATGGGACCAACGGCATTCTCCGCTACCGCGGTTATCCGATCGAGCAACTGGCCGAGAACTCGACCTTTCTCGAGGTCGCGTACCTGCTGCTCTTCGCTGAGCTCCCGAACCAGGAGCAGATGGACAACTGGGTCCATGACATCACGTATCACACGTTCATCCACGAGAACATGCGCAAGCGGTTCATGGAGGGCTTCCACTACGACGCTCACCCCATGGGCATGCTCACCTCGGCGATTGCCGCGCTCAGCACGTTCTACCCCGAGGCGAAGGACATCTTCGACGAACACAACCGCTACAAGCAGATCAACCGTCTGATCTCCAAGGGTCCGACCCTTGCTGCCATGGCCTATCGCGCCAGTCTCGGCATGCCGTTTGTCTATCCGGACAACAATCTCAGCTACGCCGAGAACTTCTTGTCGATGATGTGGCGGGTGGCGGAACCGGCGTACAAGCCTGATCCCGTGCTCTCGAAGGCCCTCGACGTGTTGCTGATCCTGCACGCCGATCACGAGCAGAACTGCTCGACCACCACCAT
>CAZYLX010000219.1:0-5933 GCA_964648595.1 uncultured Acidimicrobiaceae bacterium | reverse complement strand
CCGACACAGATCCCAGTGAAGGGACCCGGTAGGGATGCTTCCCGAAGCGCGTTCGGGACAGACCGCATCGCGTCCTCGGAGATGGAGGCGACCAGCGGAATGGTGAGGATGCCGACGCCCAACCCCGCGGCCAGCAGGCTCTGGACGCCGGAGTTGAAGAGTCGGTCAACGACGTTGGGCCCGATCCATTTGAGAGCGAAGAAGCCAAGGACCACCGAGGGGATGCCGGCCAAGACCTCGAGGATCGGCTTCAGAATCCTCCTCGCCTTCGGACTCGCGTACTCGGAGAGATAGATGGCGGCACCGAAACCGATCGGTCCTGCCACCAGCATCGCAACGATCGTCACCACGATGGAACCGAACAGCAGTGTCTTGATATCGAACTCGAGGAGCCGGGGCGACCACTGATCCCCGATCAAACTGCCGAGCCCGACGCCGTCGCTGCCCGCCGCTTCGAGCGTTTCCGGGGGTGGGCTGATCAGATCAGCGAGGAACTGCTCGGCCTTGAACAGCAGCGATCCAACGATCAGGAGCGAGACCACCAGTGACATACCGGCAGCGCTACCGAGGATGGCCTTGACCCTGGTCTCTTTCGCCCGACGCTTCGGGTTTCCCGCCAGCAGCGACGCATCAGGACTCACAACCGCCATGGGGAGCTCCTCTGCGCACCACTGCTCACTGCACGAACACTCACGAATCCTCCACAGGCCCTGTCCATCGTCCGCTGCACACCGGCCGGATCAACCAAGAGCGGCCTTGGTCTCGGCCAGGATGTCGTCGGGGAGGACGACGTATCCCGATTCACCAAAGGCCCTGGTGACCGACTCGGTGTAGCCGTCGTTGAGGTAGAAGTCGACGAACCCGGCCAGCGCCGGGTTGGAGGCGAGCTTCTCGTTGTTCACGTAGATGTAGAGGCCGCGACTGACGGGGTAGGAGCCGTCGGCGATGGTCTCTACCGTGGGGAGAACACACTCCGCGCCGGGCTCGGGAGCAACGGCGATCTCCTTGATGCGGTCGAGATTCTCTTCGGCGAAGGCGAAGCCGACCCATCCGAGACTGGTGTCGCTTCCGGCGATGCCCTCGATGATCACGTTGTCATCGGCGTTGCCCGAGAAGTCGGTGCGGATGAACGTGCCGTCCTCACCTTCGACCTCTTCGCCGATGCCTTCGAGCACGATCTCGATGAAGCTGTCGTACGTGCCGGACTCGGTGCCGGGCCCACTGATCTCGAGCGCAGCGTCCGGATACGGGGCGACGTCGGAGCCGAGCTCGGCAGCAAGATCGTTGGCGTCACTCCAGTTGCCGAAGCCTTCCGAAGAGCCACCCAGGAGGGCATACAGATCGACGAAACTGAGACACTCGATAGCGGTGTTCGCCGGATTCGTCATGACCGAGATGCCGTCGTAGGCGACCAGCAGCTCGGTGTACTCGATGCCGGCTGCGGCGCAATCCTCAGCTTCGCCTTCTTTGATCAGGCGTGACGCGTCGGAGATGTCGGTCTCGCCGGCGCAGAAGAGAGCGAATCCGTCACCCGTTCCCGGACCGTCGACCGTGACGAGGGTGTCAGCACAGACTTCTTCGTAGAGCTCGGCGACGCGAGTCGTGATGGGTTCCACCGTGGATGACCCTGATGCGTTGATGGAGCCTGCGCCGCAGTCACCGGCAGCAGCTTCGGAGCCGCTGTCCTCAGAACCGCTGTCCTCAGATGACGCTCCTTCTTCGTCGCTGCCACAGGCAGCGGCGACCATCATGAATGCCATCAACAAGCCGAGCAATTTCATCAGGTTCATACGCACAGGTCGCCTCCTTGGCGAGATCGTCTTTCTTCGTCCTTGCAGGGCGGTGGTGTTCGGGCCGCTCTGTGGACAGGGCGAAAGCTACGTGAGCCAGGTGACCGGCAAGGAGAGCGAAGGTGAACACGAGGTGAACAGTCCTCGAGTTCGGTCGTCACCTGCTCAGCGACCACTCCGAGGTTCTGACCGGGCAACAAGCTCGAGGCGCTCGGCCGGGCTCGGGTGCGCACTAGCAAGTCGAGCGAACAGCCTCGGCTCCAAGAGCGCTCGACCGCTCACATGCAGCAACCTGACACTCCGAGCATCCACGGCAGCCCGAGCCAAGGCGTCGAGATCTGCTTGCCGTTCGTTGACCCGGCTCAGCCACGCCAGCAGCCACCGGAACGGAACGCTGGAGACCGCCAAGACGAGAACGAACACAGCGATGAGCTCGGGCGGGCTGAAGAACGAAACGGCAACAACGATCGAAAGACCGACGACACTGCCTGCAGCCAGGGATGCAGCAGCGACCGACCACCGAAGATGCTTGCGCGCGATGTGAGCCAGCTCGTGGCTGACCACATGGTCGAAGAGCTGGGCCGGACCGGCGAGAAGTTGTTCGCTCACGGCGATGGTGACCCGCGCCCCCGTTCCCGTGGCGAATGCATTGACGCCCTCGAATGAAGACGCATCGAGCTCGACCAAGCGCGGTGCCGACAGCCCGTACGTTCTCGCCAGTTCAGCGATGCGACGACCCCTGAGGTGACTGACCGGGACCGTCTCGGCCCGATGGACCGCAAGAACGACACGCGGGCCGATCACCATCGACACCACCGGCAGACAGGCAGCGGCCAGGGCGATGAGCGCAACGAGTGGCGCCGAGTCCTCTACCGCAGCAAGCGTCTGATCGGCGATGAGCAAGGTGCCACCGAGCAAAGCTGTGCGGGCCAGCGTGGTGGCCACGAACGCTGCGAGGGAGACCGCCTTCTCCGAGAAGCGCGGTTCATGCACGAACTCCTGCCAGCCGTCAGCCCCGATCTGCGGAATCGAGATGGCAAGCAGCGTCAGGCCGATGACCTCAGGCAACCCGAAAGCGGAAACTCGCCCGGAGACTGCGATCACGGAAACGAGGCCGACGACTTGCACGAGGATGCGCCAGAGCTCCACTCGTCTGATCGGCTCGTGGTAGCGCCGAGCGTCCCTGAGCTCATCCTCATCGAACCATCGGCCCGGCTCAACCGGGGTCGGCCACCAGACCGCGCTGATCTCAGGTCTCCTGAATCCTCAGCGCGGCCTGCGCCAGCAACTCTGCGTCGCGTTCATAGGACAGACGGCCAGTTGCGGAAGCCACACCGAGCCATTCGATCTCGTCGACCTCATCGTTCGGTTCGAACATGCCATGTTCGGCTCGCATGAGCCAATAGCGGACGATCTTGTTGCGACCCTTGCGATCGAGGTAACGAACGGGCTCGAGCTCGGCGCCGATGGAACCCGAGAGCCCTGTCTCTTCACCGACTTCCCGAACGGCCCCGTCGAGCCATTCCTCGCCAACGTCGAGCTTGCCTTTCGGGAAAGACCAGTCGTTGTATCGCGGCCGATGCACGACCAGGACTTCGAGGCCGGCGTTTCCGGTTCGCCAGACAACGCACCCAGCGGCCCGCACCTCGATATCGGCCCGCTCGTGAGCCGCTAGTGGTGGCGGCATCGGGCGATTCCGAGGCGTCTCGCCTTGGTTGACTCCGTCGGCCCGGGCTGTCGCCAATGCCTCGAAGGTGTCGTGGGCCGAGACCGTGCCCCTTGGCAGGCGCCGATAGTGGCCGTCGGGCCCGAGTTCCCACGCCAGCGTGTCATCCGCATCGTTGATGGCGAAGATCTCGACCAACCGACGCTTGATCTCCGGATTGATGAGGCGAACCAGAACTTCGACACGGCGATCGAGGTTGCGAGGCATCAGATCGGCAGATCCGAAATAGAGGCCTGGCTCGGTCTGACCGTCCGGTCCGCTTTCACCATGCTCGAAATAGAAGATCCGGGAATGCTCGAGGTAGCGGCCGACCAGG
This sequence comes from uncultured Acidimicrobiaceae bacterium, assembly GCA_964648595.1. Lineage (GTDB taxonomy): Bacteria > Actinomycetota > Acidimicrobiia > Acidimicrobiales > SZUA-35 > SZUA-35. The sequence goes on along the minus strand of CAZYLX010000219.1, from coordinate 2,101 downwards.
GACCGCACCCGGATGTTCTCTGACAAACCGGCGACGCCTGGCCGCAAGCAGCAGATGCCGCGGATGAAGAGTTCGATCTGCACACCAGCCTGGCTGGCCTCGTACAGCGAATCGATGATCTCGGCATCCACGAGGCTGTTCATCTTGAACATGATCCGACCGCTCTCACCCCTCGCCGATTCCCCTGCGATGAGCTCAACCAAGCGGGGGCGGAGCGACCGAGGGGCAACGAGCAGCCGTTCGTAGTCGACGTTGCGACCGAATCCCGTAAGGAAGTTGAACAACTGCGTGAGGTCCTCGCCGATGTCCTCCCGAGACGTGAGCATGCCAATGTCTTCGTAGATGCGAGCCGTCTTCGGGTTGTAGTTGCCGGTACCGATGTGGCAGTACTGACGCAAGCCATCCGGATCATCGCGAACAACGAGCGTGGTCTTGCAGTGAGTCTTGAGGCCAACCAAGCCGTACACGACGTGCACGCCGACTTCTTCGAGTCGTCGAGCCCAGCCGATGTTGTTGCTCTCGTCGAAGCGGGCCTTCAACTCGACCAACGCCGCGACCTGTTTGCCAGACTCGGCCGCTCGAATCAACGACTCGACGATGGGGCTGTCACCAGACGTGCGATAGAGCGTGAGCTTGATCGCCAGCACCCTTGGGTCGAGCGATGCTTGCCGAACGAATTCGCTCACCGAACGGCTGAACGAATCGTACGGATGGTGCACGAGCACGTCGTCTTCGCGCAGTCTGGCGAAGAAATCGGAGCTGCTCTCGGTCTCGGCCAGCGGTGCCGGGGTCACGCCACGGAAACTCTTTTGCGAAAGATCGGGACGCCCGAAACCGACGATCTGCCAGAACCCCGTTGGGTCGAGAAGGCCGCGACACGACAGCACATCCGCATCGTCCAAGTCGAGTTCGCGAAGCAGGAGGCGACGCGTCTCGGTCGGCATCGTGGTGTCGATCTCGAGCCGAATCGAGCGGCCGAACCGACGGCGCCGCAACTCGATCTCGACAGCTTCGAGGAGATCGTCCGCGTCCTCGTCGTCGAGGGTCAGGTCAGCATTGCGTGTGACTCGGAACGGCCAGGCACCAGCCACTTCCATCCCAGGAAACAACTGGTCGAGGTGAGCTGTGATCACCTGTTCAATCGGGACGTTCCGCCCGCTCGGAAGCTCGATGAATCGAGGGAGTGCCGGCGGCACCTTGACGCGGGCAAAGCGCCGGCGACGGGTCTCGGGCTCGATCACCGAGACGGCTAGGTTCAGCGAAAGCGTGGAGATGTAGGGAAATGGGTGCCCCGGGTCGACGGCCAGCGGGGTCAGAACCGGGAAGACACGGGCCTCGAACTCAGCTGTTGCTTGTTTGCGCTCATCGTGATCCAGGTCGCGCCAGTCGACAACGACCACGCCTTGCTCAGCGAGGGTTGGCAGGATGTCGTCGAAGGCAACGTCCTCGAGCCGGACGAGTTGGTCTTGCACGACCCGCTGAATCTCTTGTACCTGACGAAGCGGAGTCAGGCCATCGGGCGGCGCGGTCGTGACACCGGCCGCGACCTGATCCTTCAGTCCTGCAACCCGCACCATGTAGAACTCGTCGAGATTCGAGCTGTAAATGGCGCAGAACTTCAACCTCTCCAGCAACGGGAGCGAGCGATCCTCGGCCTGGGCAAGAACCCGGTTGTTGAACTGCAACCACGAGAGTTCCCGGTTGGTGAACTTCGTGGTCGGATCATCGGGGTCGAAGCCGGTGTCTTCCGGGCCGACGTGCGAGACACCGGACTCGGGTGCATTCATGGTGTCGCTCCTCGTGACGGCGGGCTCGTGCGATTGCTCACGTTCACGCTAGGCGGTCTGCTGCGAGGATGGCAGCCCCTACCACGCCTGCATCGTCGAGCCGTTGCGCCACGGCAAGGTCACACACGGTCGGGCCGAAACCGCCGAAGGCGAGCGACCCGCTGATCTGGTCGAGGAAGGGTTGACCGAGTTTGTCGACCATGCCCCCGCCGAGGACGACTCGACGCAGGTCGAGCAAGGTCGCAGCGTTTCCGACGCCAATGGCGAGGGCGGTGACTGCATCATCGAGCAGTTCGTGAGCGACCTCGTCACCA
>CAZYLX010000218.1:0-5948 GCA_964648595.1 uncultured Acidimicrobiaceae bacterium | reverse complement strand
TGGGTCGGGGGATCATCAGCTTCAGGACCGCAGGCGAGCCGTCGTGCCGATCGACGTTGGTGACGTATGCCTCGGTTCCGTCGGTGAGTGGGGAGCCGAGGGTCAGGTCCCACTCGACCAGCAGGCTGGCAACGAGATCGTCGAGATCGTCGAGCCACGCATCAGCGCCGAGATCGCGAGCCTTGTTGGCAACGACCTCGGGGACTTCGATCACTGCTCGTCGCTACCGCTGCCGCTGCCGCTGTCGCCGAGCTGATCGCCGGCCTCGCTGGGCGCAGATCCTTCCGGATGGCGCTCGAGATCGATCAGGGCCTTCACCTCGGAGTTGTCTCCGCGGAACTCGCCGAACACAGTCCAGCCGATGGCCAAGGCCGAGACGATCAGGATCGGGATTCGGTACTCGTCGATCCAGTCGACGACCGAGCTGATCTGGCCACCGAAGATGTTGCCGAACTGACGGAGCACGGCGAGCCGAGCCGCTGTGCCGAGTGCATTCAGCACAACGAACATGCCGAACCCGATGCCGCTGGCCCCGGCCAACATGCAGATCACGTTGTTGGGGAACAGGACGATCAGGGGGGCGGCGTATCGCTTGAATCCGCTCTGTGCGTCGTCCATGAGCGGCCCGTAGGTCCGGCTCCGTCGTTTCATCCATGCCAGAGCCCGGTCGCCGTACCAGAAGCCGAGGAGATAGCTGAAGGGATCGAAGAAGACCAAGCGAGCGAACCCGACGACGAAGTAGGGCAGGAACTCGAGGTCGGGGCTGGCCAACGCCAGGTTCCGATCTCGTGGGCTCAAGGCGATGAGGATCAGCGGGTTGTCCCTGACGATCACCGACAGCAGCAGGTCACCGATCCAGCCCGCTGCGATGTTGATCAGGGCGAGCCCGATGACGATGCGGGCGATCCACTTGTTCGGTGGTTTCCCCTGTTCCAATCGCATCCGGCCTGAGTTCACCGCATGAGTGTGTCAGCGCTTTCGACGGTTGGGGCGTTGTGAGCACACCAACGACCGAAGGAGCATTCTTGGGCTTCACTCGCCCGGGGGCACCGACCGGTCGCTCACCCAGTTGCCGTGGAATCCGACCGGAACCCGCTGGGGCAGGGTGATGCTGGCCACGGCGGGGCTGGCAAAGTCAGCGGCATCGATCACTTGGAGCTCGGCGCTGTCGTTCGTCACATCGTGCACGAGGCAGATGATCCAGCCATCGTCTTCTGCCGTGCTTCCTTCTCGAGGGATGAAGACTGGCTCGGCTCCACCTCGTCCAGCACCGAACCGATGCTCGATGACCTCGCCGGTCGTGACGTCGGTCTTGCAGATCGGCCCGTGGAGTTCCGGTGCCGCGTAGTCGAGCGTTGCCGTGTAACCGAACCGATACGGCTTGAGCCCCACCCGAGGATCGTGGCGGGGGAACTCGTGGGCTCGATCGTCGATGCGTTCCTCGTTCACGCTGCGAGTTGCGGGGTTGATGGTCCAACGGTCGAGTGTCGGAACGGCGTCGAGCGAGAACGGGCCGAGGAGATCGAGGTCGAATATTTGCTCGTAGCGGCAGAAGTCGATCACGACGTTGCCGTCGGCGTCGTCGTAGGCATTGAGCGGGTGGAAGGTGAAGCACGGGTCGACGTCGCACCAGATGATCGACGACGCGTCGATGGCCGAGCGGGGCAAGAGGCCGACTCGGGCCGGGTGCTCGGGATTCCAGCCGACGGGGATCGTGTAGCCCTCGGTCAGCATGTCCATACGCAGCGTGACTGGCAGGTCAAAGACCACGACCCAGTTGGTGGTGATCGAGATGTCGTGCACCATCGGCATGTCGGAGACGGGAATGTCGACCGTCTTCGTGACGTGACCATCGGGGCCGACAACGACGTATTGGAGGTGGTCCATGAGGTCGGGCCAGCAGTACGTCATCGCGTGCAGTTCGCCCGTGGCCGGGTCGTACTTCGGGTGGGCGCTGAACGCAGAAGCGAGCGTTCCACCGAAATCGCTGCGACCAATGGTTTCGAGTTCGTAGGTGAGCTCGGTCGGAGTGGTGCCACCCTCGACCATTGCGAAGGTCTTGCCGGCGAATCCGCCAACGTTTGTGTTGGGGCCGAAGCCCGTGCGGTCACCGTTGGCCGGACCGGTCGGCCGTTCCTCGCCGAGATGGTCGGCAACGTTGTCCGAGCGGACCCAGCGATTGCGATACCAGTCGGCGTTTCCGTCGCGCAGCCGGACGCCGTGGACCATGCCGTCGCCAGAGAACCAATGGTGCCGGAGGGGGTTGGCGATCTCACCGATCGGGTTCGGTCCGTTGCGGAGCCACCGACCGTTCAGTTCCCTTGGAAGCGAACCGGTGACCGGAAGATCGAACGCCGTGACCTCTTCTGTGACAGGAGCTTTCACTCCTTCGAGATAGGTGTTGGTGAGCGGTTTCGTAGGTGCGGTCATCGGTGGCCTCGGGCGAAGTTGAGGAGTGTTGACTCGAACCCTAGGTGGTGGCGCCCGGCGTCGCCGAGGCAGATCCTGGGGGTGCGCCGAGTACCGTATGGCGGCGTGGACGTCATCGAGGACAACGGTCAGGCAGATGACGACCTCGTCGACTTCGGACGGCGTCGCCGTCGGTCTGGTCCAGCCGACTGGTCGTTCGCCCGCCGCCCGAAGTGGCTGCTGTCCCACCTCTTTGCTTTGACGCTGATCGTTGGGTTCGTGAGTGCCGGTTTCTGGCAAATCGATCGGCTCGGCCAGCGGCAGGACAGCAACACCAGGATCGAATCCCGAGCCCTACAGGCTCCGGCGCCGCTCGCCTCGGTGCTCGGTGCCGACGAGGACGCGCTCGATTTCGTCGCAGTTTCGGCCAGTGGCCGGTTCATCGAGTCCGAGCTGACCAGGGTGGCCAACCGTTCCCAGGATGGACGGGGTGGTGATTGGTCGGTCGGACTCTTCGAGACAACCGATGGGCAACTGCTCGTTGTGAACCGAGGATTCGTGCTCCGCTCCGAGACGAGTGCGGAGGCGCCCGACTCCGAGGTCGAAATCAACGGCTTCCTGCGCCTGACCCGGACGAAGGGCTGGCTCGGCGGGAACGACAATCCTGAAGCCGAGCGCATGCCTCGGCTCAACATCGACGATGTCGTCGTGCGCCTCGAGGCGGCTGGCATCCAGGCCGAAGACCGCACCGTCCCGCTTTGGCTGCAGCTCGAATTCGTCGACGGCATGGAGCCCGATGCCGCGAATGGTCAGGGTGCTGCTGTCGATGCCGTCGTCACTCCTCGCACTGTTCCGCTCGATGCTTTGAGCAGTGGCAACCATTTGAGCTACGCCGTCCAATGGTTCTCGCTGGCTGCGCTCAGCATCGTGATCTACGGCCTGATGCTTCGCCGCATCTCGACTCGAGCTGCCGTCTGATTCCCACGGTCAGACGGAGGGTGGCTGCTACGCTGGCTGCTCGATGCCTTCCGATTCCACGCCAGCCCTGCTCGTCCTCCACGGCCTCCGACTCAAGGGCTTTGCCGAGGCGTCCGTCGTTGCCGATTTGTTCCACCTCGCCGAGTCCGTGGTGACCTCCGAGCTCGAGGTGGCTGCAACATCGGAATTCGCGATGTTCCGAGACGGGCGTCGCACCGGCTGGGCGCTCAAGCCGACCGGACGCGCTGAGAACGAGCGATTGTTGCGTGAGGAGCTGGACGCTGCCGGCCAGCGTGACCTGGTGCAGCAGGCGTACGACCGCTTCCTGGCGCTCAATGGAACGATGTTGGCTGTGTGCACTCGGTGGCAGGTCAGGGACCTGGACGCCCAGCAGCTGAACGACCACACTGATGCCGCTTACGACGCTTCCGTCCTGGCTGAACTGGCGGAGCTCGATGCCGGAGTGCAGCCCATCTGTGCCGAACTGGCCGGAGCCTTTGGGCGGTTCTCGGTCTACGCACCCCGATTCGACCTCGCACTCGAGAAGCTGCGAGCCGGCGAGCTCGAATGGTTCACCAAACCCGTGATGGAGAGCTACCACACGGTCTGGTTCGAGCTCCATGAAGATCTGCTCGCGACCCTCGGAATCGATCGAGCCAGCGAGAAGGCCCACTGATGGCCCGCTTCGGTCGAGTGCTGACAGCGATGGTCACCCCTTTCAACGCCGACGAGTCGGTGAACCTCGACGGAGCTCAAGCTCTGGCCAGATACCTCGTCGAGAACGGAAACGACGGTGTGGTCGTCGCAGGGACCACCGGTGAATCTGCAACCCTCACCCACGCGGAGCAGACCGACCTCATCGCTGCCATCCGCGAAGCCATTCCCGATCACCAGCTCGTGGCCGGGGCGGGAAGCAACGACACTCGTGCTGCCGTGGACCTGACGGAGAAAGCAACCGCTGCCGGGGCCGACGGAATTCTCACGGTCACGCCGTACTACAACCGCCCGTCGCAGGCCGGATTGGCAGCCCACTTCAAGGCGGTCGCCGCTGCCACGGACCTGCCGGTCGTGATCTACGACATCCCGGTACGTACCGGACGCAAGATCGCCACGCGCACGTTGGTCGATCTGTTCCAGGTCGACAACATCGTCGGGCTCAAAGATGCCGCCGGCGACGTCGATGAGACAGCGCGGCTGTTGGCCGAGGTCGGCGATGCCGTCGACTGTTACTCCGGCGAGGACAAGCTCACGTTGCCGCTGCTCTCGGTCGGTGCATGCGGCGTGATAGGTGTTGCCACACACTGGTGTGGTCGAGAAATGACCGAGATGATCAACGCCTACGTCGACGGTGACGTGGTCGGAGCCCGAACGAGGAATGCCGCCATGATCCCGTCCTATGTCTACGAAACCGGCGATGACGCCCCGAATCCGGTCCCGACCAAGGCACTCATGCCGCTGCTCGGTGTCGAAGTCGGCCCGTGCCGTCCCCCGATGGGCTTCGCGCCCCCGGATCTCTCCAACCGAGCCCGCTCCGTGCTGGCCGGCCTCGGGCGGTCGCTCTGATGGCTGCTGACGTACGAGTCGTCTTCCTTGGCGGCCTCGGAGAAATCGGTCGCAACTGTGCGGCCATCGAAGTCGACAACCGCATCATGCTCATCGACTGCGGCCTCATGTTCCCTGACGACGACATGGCCGGCGTCGACCTCGTCCTTCCTGACTTCACCTGGTTGCGCGAGAACGCCGATCGCATCGAGGGCGTTGTGTGTACCCACGGTCACGAGGACCACATCGGGGCGCTGAGCCATCTGCTCAGCGAGATGCCGTTGAAGATCATCGGGTCGCCGCTGACCATCGGCCTGGCCAAGAACCGCATCAATGAGCGAGGGGTGAACAAGCAGGCCAGCTTCGTCGAGGTCAGCGATGGCGACCGGATTCAGGTCGGCCCATTCGATCTCGAATTCTTCCCGGTGACCCACTCGGTTCCCCACGGCTTCGCCACGGCGTTCCACACCCCGCAGGGCGTCATCCTGCACTCTGGTGACTTCAAGCTCGACATGACGCCGGTCGACGGTCGTCTCACAGACCTCGCCGCCATTGGCCACCTGGCGAAGGACGACGGCATCCGTTTGTTTCTGTGCGACAGCACCAATGCCGATGCCGCCGGCTTCTCTGCGTCGGAGACCTCGATCGGTCAATCGATCCACGACCTCTTCATGCAACGGCCGGACCAACGGCTCATCGTTGCCTCCTTTGCCAGCCACATCCACCGGGTGCAGCAGGTGGCGAACGCCGCCATCGCCAACGGTCGCAAGATCGCCACCCTGGGCCGGTCGATGAACAACAACGTGAACCTGGCCCGCCAGATGGGGCTGCTCACGATTCCCGACACCTCGATCATCAAAATCGAGGAGATCGATCAGTACGGCGACAGCGAACTCTGCATCATCTCCACCGGGTCACAGGGTGAACCAATGGCGGCGCTGGCCCGTATGGCCAGCGGTGACAACCGATTCCTCACGATTCGCGACGGGGATTGTGTGATCCTGTCTTCGCATCCGATC
>CAZYLX010000217.1:0-5951 GCA_964648595.1 uncultured Acidimicrobiaceae bacterium | reverse complement strand
GTTCGGGTTTGAGGTCACGGCGGAAAGGATCGCACATCGGTCGACACTCCGGAACCTCTTTCCGACAAAATCTCGGCATCCTTCCTTCTGGCGTGGAATCGTCATCGCGTCTATGCAATCTCGAGGCACGCTCGAGCCCCCAATCGTCTGGAGTCCCCATGGCAGCTGGCCGCATTTCGAAACGCATCGGATCGATCGCCCCGTCGGCGACCCTCGCTGTGACCAACAAGGCGAAAGCTCTGCGCGCCGCGGGCGAGCCGGTGATCGGGTTCGGCGCTGGTGAGCCCGACTTTCCGACCCCTGACTACATCGTCGAAGCCGCAGTCGCTGCGTGTCGCGATCCGAAAAACCATCGCTACGGCTTGGCTGGAGGAACGCTGGAGCTGAAGGCAGCCATTGCCGCGAAGACGGCAAGAGACAGCGGCTACGAAGTCGATCCGGCCCAGGTGGTGGTCACCAACGGCGGCAAGCACGCCGTCTACAACGCCATCGCTGGTGTCGTCGATCCCGGCGACGAGGTCCTGATCCCGACCCCGTACTGGACCACCTACCCCGAACCTGTCCGCCTTGCCGGCGGCGTTCCCGTGCCCGTCGAAACCGACATCCACAGCGGATTCAAGGCGACCGTCGATCAGCTCGAAGCTGCTCGTACGGAAAACACAAAAGCCCTCATCTTTGTGAGCCCTTCGAATCCATCCGGCGCGGTCTACTCGAGGGAAGCCATCGAGGCCATCGGCCGCTGGGCCGCCGAGCACGAGATCTGGGTGCTCACCGACGAGATCTACGAACACCTCGTCTACGACGACAACGAGTTCCACTCGATGCCGACCCTCGTTCCCGAGATCGCTGATCGTTGCATCGTGCTCAACGGTGTGGCCAAGACCTACGCAATGACGGGTTGGCGAGTTGGCTGGCTCATCGCCCCGGCCGACGTGGCAAAGGCGCTCACCAGCCTGCAATCGCATCAAACATCCAACGTTGCGATGGTCAGCCAGGCGGCAGCCCAGGCTGCTGTCGAGGGTGATCTGACAGCGGTCGTCGCGATGCGCGAGGCATTCGACCGCCGCCGCAAGACCATGCACGCCATGTTGGATGGCATGGACGGGGTCGACTGCCTGGTCCCTGAGGGAGCGTTCTACAGCTTCCCCAGTTTCGAAGGGGTCATCGGCCGGACGATTCGGGGCACCACCATCGACTCGACGCTCACCCTTGCCGACGTCGCGCTCGAGCAGGCCAAAGTGGCCTTTGTTCCCGGAGAAGCATTCGGCAGTCCCGGGTACGGCCGATTCTCCTTCGCTCTCGGAGACGATGATCTCGGCGAGGGCCTCAGCCGGTTCGGTGATCTGTTGGCCGAGGGCTGATCGTGACCTCCTACGGCTCGTGGCCCTCGCCACTCTCTGCCGACTTGCTTGCCGCCGGTGGCGTCGGACTCGGTGGAGCCTCGAGTCGCGTTGCTGCTGACGGCTCGACCGAGATCTGGTGGACCGAGGCGCGATCGACCGAAGGCGGTCGTGTTGTGCTGGTTCGGCAATTGGCCGACGGAACCACCGTCGACGTCTTGCCGGCGCCATGGTCGGTGCGGACGAGTGTCCACGAGTACGGGGGTGGATCGTGGTTCCACGGTCCAGCCCACGTCTATTTCTCGAGCTGGGCTGATCAGCGGCTCTACAGAATCGTCGCTGATGATGCCGGGACGGCCGGCGCCGAGCCAGAACCGGTGAGCCCGGAACCCGAGGAGCCTCGTGCCTGGCGTTTCGCCGACGGACGCGTCACCCCTGACGGCTCGTGGGTTGTCTCGGTCAGTGAGGACCATCACCGCGATGTCGTCGCCGATCATGGCGAGGCGGTCAACTCGCTCGTCGCAATCCCCGCCGCGGGAGGGGAGCCGCTGCTTCTCTCGTCAAAGACGGATTTCGTCGCTGCCCCGCGCTTCTCGCCAGACGGCCGATGGCTGAGTTGGTTCAGCTGGAATCATCCCGACATGCCCTGGGATGCCACGCGATTGTGTGCAGCGCCGGTGTGGCAGCACGATCGCGAACTTCGGCTTGGGAACGTGAAAGTCGTGGCCGGTGGTGATGACGTCTCGGTCGTCGGGCCGAACTGGACCGCCGACGGCCACCTCGTGTACTCCGATGACCGCAACGGGTACTGGAATCTCCATCAATGGGTCCCCGGTGATGAGACCGACACACCGCTCACGAATCTCGAAGGCGCGGAAATCGGTGGGCCGCCATGGGTCTTCGGTGTCCAGCACTGGACCGAGACCTCCGATGGGCGCATCTTCGTCACGGTCACGAACGAGGCCGCGGCTTCGCTTGCCGAACTCATCGAGGGCGAGCTCCGACCAATCGAGATCGGTGCGGCCGGGCTTGTCAGTGTTGCCTCGATCGGCCAGCACCTTTTGGTCGTCGCCAATCGGCACGACGGCCTCCCGGTCATCGAGACGGTGGACCCCGACAGCATCGATCGCCACATCGCCCGCTCGGCCGATGAGCTGGGTTTCGCCCCATCGTGGTTCTCCCGCGCGCAAGCGATCTCGTATCCCTCGAACGGTCGGACCGCTCACGCGTACTTCTATCCGCCGACAGGAGTCGATGACGCAGGGGCAGCTCTGATCGGTGACGCCGATGAGCGCCCTCCGCTGGTTGTCATCGGCCACGGTGGCCCGACCGCCAACACCGATCCCTCGCTGAACCTGAAGATCCAATATTGGACAACCAGAGGGTTCGCCGTCGTCGACGTGAACTACGGGGGCTCGACCGGTTTCGGTCGCGCCTACCGCCAGCTACTCAACGGCAACTGGGGCATCGTCGACGTCGAGGATTGTGTGAATGCGGCGCGATATCTGGCTGATCAGGGCCTGGTCGACGCCGAACGTTTGGCAATTCGGGGAGGTTCGGCCGGCGGGTTCACCGTTCTGACCGCCCTCACGTCCACCGACGTCTTCGCCGCCGGCACCAGTTTGTACGGTGTCGCCGATCTCGAGGCATTGGCGACCGACACGCACAAATTCGAGTCGCGGTATCTCGACGGGATGATTGGCCCCTACCCGGAGGCCAAGGCGATCTACGATCAGCGTTCGCCGATCAACCACACCGACGGCTTCTCGTGCCCGTTGTTGGTGCTCCAGGGCGACGAGGATGAGGTCGTTCCACCGAACCAGGCGGAGGCGATCGTTGCCGCTGTGGCAGCAAAGGGGATCCCGCATGCGTCGATCGTCTTCGAGGGGGAACAACACGGTTTCCGTCGCTCCGAGAGCATTGTCCGCTCGTTGGAGGCCGAACTCTGGTTCTACGGGCGGGTCTTCGGTTTCGACCCCGCCGACGCGATCGAGCCGGTTGCCGACGCGGTCGGCCTGTGAGTGCCACACTCTGAAGACGTGATCGGCCGGAGGGGCCAGGGTCGGAGGGCCAGTGTCAGGGGGTGGAATGGCAGATCGTGGAGTATCAGATCGTGGAGTATCAGATCGTGGAGTATCAGAGCCCGGAGTGACCGAAGGCCGGACCACGCTGGTGCTCGGAGCCGGCGGGAGTGGGCGGACCCATCGCCTACGTGCGTTGGCGTCGCCGGCCGCCGTGTGGTTGTCGGCCTCGCCACGCCGACCGATTGATGGCGACGCAGTGCGGCAGGCGCTCGCCGAACATCCATCGTCGCTGGTCATCGATGATGCGCAGTGGTGTTCCGAAGAGGCATTCGACCTCCTCATCGACGCCACCAGCCAGTTGACGGTTCTCGTCAGCATGCGCCCGTTCCCCATATCCGATGCAAGTCGCAGCCTCATCGACGTGATGAGCTCGGTCGGCGAGGTCGAGCGTCTCGACCGCCTCGACGAGGAAGGTGTTGCTGCGGTCGTCAGTGGGATCACGGGAAGAGCTTCGTCGAGCGAGCTGATCGACCAGCTCCTCCTGGCCACCGGAGGAATGGCCGGGCTGGTTGCCGACGCCGTTTCCACCGGATTCGCCGGCGATCTCGATGTCTTGGCCGACCAAACCGCGGCCGCGATTGTTGCCAGGATCGAACGGGCCGGCTCGGACGCGATGGACGTGTTGGAACTGGCCGCGCTCGACGCCGCAGCGGACCGCGCGATCGGCGTGCACGCTGCTGCTCTGGATGATCCCGATCAGGCCGAGCAGGCGGCGCGAGCCAGTGGTGCTCTGGGCGCCACGGGTTCCTGCACGCCGATCGTTCGGGTCGCCATCCGTCATTCGCTGACAAGTCAACGGCGACGGGAACGGCACGATCAGCTGGCCCATGTCCTCCTCGCCACCGACCCAGCGGCCGCGGCAGAACACCTGCTCGGCGGTACCCGCACCCTCCCTGACCAAGAAGAACTGTTCGCCGCCGCTGTCACTGCGGTGGCAGTGAGCGACGCGACACGCTGCCTCGATCTACTCGAACGGGCGGCTGAGCTCGGCCCGATCACGGCCGATCTCACCGTGGTCGAAGCCACCGCTGCTTTCTGGGCAGGGCGCCACGACGTGTTGGCCCGTCTCGATCCTCCGGCCGATGCGAAGCAGCTCCATCGCGACCAGCTCGCAGCGCTCGGTTTCGGCATCGACGTCCGCGACCTCCGATGGGCCAGTGCCACGGAACGCCCCGTTGCCTCAGATCTTCGAGACCTTGCTGCGGCGTGCGTCGGCAGGAGCCCGAACGGCGAGGTGTCAGAAGCCTCGATCACGTCGAGGCTCACCGCGGGCCTTTCCGCCATCATGGCCGGCCGTGCCGACGAAGGCCTCGAACGGCTCGTCATGCTCGCCGATGATGCCGATCGAGGGTCATGGACGGTTCCCGTTGGCATCACTCCGCACGCGGTCGCAGCGTTGGGGGCAGTCTGGCTCGGTGATCTCTCCGCAGCCGCCGCCGTACTCGACCAGGCGATCACGATGTCGAGTGGAGGGGAAGGCGAACGGCGAACGCACGGCCTGCTCCTGGCGTACGTGGGTTTGCTCGGCGGTCGCTCGCGGGAGGCACTCGATGCGGTCGAAGCCGGAGACGAACCAACGTGGCCACAGCGAGATCGCCTCCTCGTCGCTGCCCTCGATGCTGCCATCGCTCGGCGCTCCGGTGATACCCAGCGCCTCCGTGACGCTTGGAGTAGATCAGAGTTCGCTCTCTTGCGTCCTGCCAGCTCATGGCTCTTGTTCGATCCGGTGCTCGAGTTGTTGGCGGCCGGAACTCGGCTCGGAGATGATCGCCGCGTCAAGCCGGTCGCTGCCGGCCTAGCGCAACAGCTGGCGGCGATGCCGGCTGGTGGTGCAGGTCCAGGAGCCGCGTCCTGGCTCGAACTCCAGCTTGGCCTCGCAGACCGAAATGACGAAGCGGTGCGGTCGGCCGCCGATTCGCTCCGTGATGGCAATCCATCCGATCCGAGAGGACAAGCTCGAGCGATCGCCGGTCGGCAGTGGGCCGATCTCGCATCCGGCACCGTCGACGAGCAGGCGGCGATGGCAGTCATGGAAGCCCTGGTTCCGGTCGGTGACGGCTGGGAGGCCTCTCGCATCCTTGGGCAAACGGCACTCGATCACCCCGATCAGCAGGCCGCTCGACGACTCCTCGAAGCTGCTCGATCACTCTCGAACGACCCGACCGACGATCGCGGCAACGACGGTCTTGTTGCTCTCGGGTTGAGCGAGCGCGAGGCGGAAGTCGCCGTGCTCGTGACGGAAGGCAAGACCCACCGCGAGGTCGGTTCGACGCTGTTCATCTCGCCGAAGACAGTGGAGCATCACGTGGCGAAGATCCGCCAGAAACTGGGGGTCGGCACACGAGCAGAGATGATGGCCATGGTTCGACAGGCGACTTCTGGCGAGGATCGCTGATTCGTGACTTCGTACGAACCCTCTGTTCAAGAGGGTTTTCGGGGTTCTCCCCGTAGCCGTTTACAGATCTCACGGCACCCCCTATGTTCACCGTGAGGGACTAGGGGCACCCCCGATCCTGAGGGACCCGTC
>CAZYLX010000216.1:0-5978 GCA_964648595.1 uncultured Acidimicrobiaceae bacterium | reverse complement strand
CGAGCAGGATCACGGGGTTCATGGTTCCGGCCTCGTTCAGGGCCCGGACGAGGCGGCCAGGCCTGGCGCCGACGTAGGTGCGGCGGTGACCCCGAATCTCCGCCTCGTCGCGGATGCCGCCAAGGGCGACGCGGACGAACGACCGGCCGAGAGCGTGGGCGACGGACTCGCCGAGGGACGTCTTGCCGACCCCGGGGGGACCGATGAGAGCGAGGATTGCGCCGCCTCGGCGTCGACCGGCGTTGTTGGTTGGTGTGACGTCTGTTGCGTCGGCATCTCGTTGGTCGGCGTTGCTCTCGGCTTCAGCTGCTCGTTCGGCTCGCAGCTTGCGTACCGCCAGGTATTCGATGAGGCGGTCCTTCACATCGTCGAGCCCGGTGTGATCGCTGTCGAGGATCGATCGTGCGGCACCGAGATCGATGGGAGCATCGGAGCGTTCGGCGAACGGCAACTCGAAGACGGTGTCGAGCCACGTACGAATCCAGTTGGCCTCCATCGATTCGCCGCCCGTGCGTTCGAGCCGGCCAATCTCGCGATCCACGTCTGCCGCAATGGCTTCGCTGATCGCACCGGCGTCGATGAGCTTGTCGAGCGTGATTCGATACTCAGCGATGACGTCGCCATCGCCCTCGCCGAGTTCATCGTGAATTGCCGCGAGCTGGCGCCGCAAGAGTGCCTCGCGTTGGCCCTTCTCGAGTCCGTCGCTCACTTCCTTCGCGATCTTTTCACGAAGGTCGAGATCGGCCAACGTCTCCTTGATCCATGACGTCGCCAACGCCAAGCGTTCGTCCACGTCCACCGCTTCCAGGAGGAGCACGCGTCGGTCGAGGGAGAGTTCGGGCCAGTAGGCGATGGAGTCGGCCAGGGCTCCGGGGTGTTCGATGTCCCGCAGTGCGCCGGTCATGCGGCGTCCGCCGATCTTGTCGAGCAGATTCGCAGCGGCAGCTCGGTAGTCGACAGCGGCGGTTTCCTGATCAGCGGTCGGCGTCGGGTCGACAAGATGCTCGGCCTCGACCCATAGGCCGGAGGTTGCTCCGATCACTCCTGCACCGACGCGGGCCCGGTGCGTTGCCCGGACGGTGATAGCTGGTGTGCCGTCGGGAAGTTCGCCCCGATCTTCGATCCGGCCGATGACACCGACGCGGGCGTATCGCGACGGCTCGCCGTCGTTCGACCCGAGTTTGGGAACCATGAGCAACCGATCGGTGCCTGCTGCATCAAGGGCTGATCGAGCCTCGTCGGACTGGACGGCCACGGTGATGACCATCTCGGGAAAGACCACGCCATCGGGAAGGGGGAGAACGGGAAGCGTCTCGGTGGTTCTCCCCGAGGAGTTGGTGGATTCGGCGGACGTTGAGGAGGAGGGCTGATTGGTGTCTGTGTCGCTCATGCGGATCCTTTGCGAGAATGATTTCGACCGAACGCCACGAACAGCGTTGCGATCATTACGTGATTACATGTAATGTACGCAAACGCCTCTACCGCTCCTCTTGTTCCGAGGAGCGCTGCGACAGGAGTCACACCATGGCAGAACGTCCCCCTTGTCACCCCGAAGAAGTCGCCGCCTGGTTTGCCGGTCGCGTACCTGATGACTGGTTCGACGGCCCGGTCGCCGTTCGTGCCGACCGCGACGAGATCATCATCACCGGCACCCTGCCGACGCCGGCGAACGTGCCTGAAGGAGACGATGCGGCGAGCGTCGCCGCATCGGCCCGGATGGCGGCGTTCCGCGAGGAATCACGTCTCGCACGAATGAAGATCGCGGAGGCAGCCCAGTTGCGCTGGCGGCGGCACGTGTCGTGGGCCGCGGTCTGTGGACCGGTTGAAGAGGTCTACACCAACGCCTCGGTCCCGGTCATGACTCGGCTTCGATTCGACGACCGCCAGGTTCTCGACACGCTCATCGACACCGGAGTCGTCCGTAGTCGATCAGAAGCGATGGCGTGGTGTGTCGGCCAGGTAGGTCAGCATCAGGGCGAGTGGATTGATCGGCTGCGAGAAGCGATGACCGAGGTCGATCGCATTCGCTCCGAGGGTCCGAGCTGACCCCACTTCAGAGCTCTTTGTCCGCCCAACGTTCGTAGCGATCACGATCGATCCACGCACCAGTCCGGTCAGAGAAGTCTCGAGCGGGCTGAAGCATCAGTTCGACGGCGCCCTCCCGGGCCACGCTGCTCGACACCGTCGAATGATGGTGATCGAGGGTCAGCGTGAGCCCGGCCGGCATCGGGTGCGGCGGACGAGGAGCAACAGCGATCTCGGGGAGCGCGGCGATGGCAGCATCCCGGTCGCTCGAGCTGGGGTACCAGTGCGGCTCGTTGATCTGAGCCCACTTGTCGGCCCCCATGATGACGACATCGAATCCCCGCGCCACATCGACCATGAGTTGCGCGTCTGTGACGCGGATCTCCAGCCAGTCGACAGTGGCCGCTATCCGCTCGAGGACCTCGAGCCGATGCTCGAAGCGCGGATGCGCGACATCTTCCTTGGCCAAGGCAACGCGGCTGATCGACCAGACGATGCGGTCGAGTCCACGTTGGGTCAGCGCTGCTTCGCTCAGCGCCAGGTGGGCGATGGTCGGCGGGTTGAACGACCCCGGATAGACGCCGGTTCTGTTGGTGGATGTCATCGCTCGTTGGTCTCGACGGCAATCATCCGGCGACGGCGAGTGTTGGCATCTCCGCATCGAAGAGCCACGACTCGACCAGTCGTTCGGCCTGGACACCTTCTCGTGCTCTGACCAGCTCGACGAAGTCATTGGTTGATGCGGTTCCTCCGCCGAAGGTGGTTGACCAAGCCTTCAACAGATTGAAGAATCGGTCGTCGCCGATTTGTCGGCGAAGTGCCTCGAGCGTCAGCGCCCCTCGGCGATAGACGGTTGCGTCGAACATGGTGGCTGGAGTGACGTCGGTGGGCGGGCGAAGGTCGAGCGCCGCTGCGTCTTCTGCTCGCTGGTCGAACGTTGTGCCGCCGTCGAGTTCGGTCCAGTAGTGGTCGGCCCACGAGGCGAAACCTTCGTTCAGCCAGATGTCGGCCCACGTGGCGGGGGAGACGTGGTTGCCGAACCACTGATGAGCCAGCTCATGGGCCAGCACGTTCTCGACGGTCCGCCTTCGGAGTCTGAGGAACTCCGTGTCGAACAGACTGAGCGTCTGGTTCTCGAGAGCGAAGTCGAGCGGTTCCGGGATGGCAACGACGCCGTAGGACTCGAATGGGTACGGGCCGAACTTGTCTTCGAACTCGGCGAGCATTTCCCCGGCTGATGACAAGGCTGGAAGAAGTTGACTCGCACGCTCGGTTGGCAAGACATTGCGTATCACCGGACCAGCCGCTTCTTCGCTGGTGACGATGGCGAAATCACCGGTCACGACAGATGCGAGATACGTGGCCATCGGGTCTGCGGAAGCCCAGACGAAGGTCGTGCGCGTCCCGGTCGTGGTTTCTGAGATCAAGATGCCAGGGACGGTTGCCACCTGCCCCTCGGGAACGGTGACTCGAAACACGAACGTTGCCTTGTCCGTCGGGTGATCGTTGGCCGGGAACCACGTGGCGGCACCGAGTGGCTCCGAGGCGACGTAGGTGCCCCAATCCTCTGTGTGCCAGCCGAGGGAGATGGACCCTGCCGGATCGGCGATCGGTTGCGGTGTACCGCGGTATTCCACCTTGACGGTGACGGCGTTGCGGGGAGGAAGCGTCGAGGTCGGAGTGATGATCAGCTCGCGGCCGCTTCGCTCGAACGTGGCTTCGAGGCCGTCGATGAAAACCCGATCGACCTGCATGCCGACGAGGTCCAGGTTGAAGCGAGTGAGCGGGGCGGACGGAACGACTTCGAGGTTGGCTTCCGCTCGGAACTCGTCGCCGGAAAGGTCGATGGCGATGTCGTAGTGCTGAACGTCGTAGCCGGTGTTGCCCAGGCCCGGAAACAGCGGGTCGCCGACGCTGTCGCCGCCGGCCCGCGGATCACTGGTCTCGACGGTGGTTGTGCTCGTTGTCGTTTGGGCGACGGTGGTGCTTGGCGCTGCCGCATTCGCCGCTTGGTCGGCCAGAGCCGCATCATCATCGTCCGAGCCGATGAGTCCGCACGATGCCGCTGCCAAGGTGACCGCCAGCAAGGTGGCGCGACCTCGGAGGCTCATCGGCGCGAATCGTTGCACGGGCTCATTGGAGCACGTCCGGCTGGCGTGAGGGTGACGCGGCCGACCTACGCTTCAACGGTGGACGATCTTTCCCGCGTTTTCGCTGCGCTGCATCCGACGATCACCGTCGAGGCTGCCGTAGCGTCCGGCCTGTTCGACCCGCAACCCGAGCACCGAGGGAATCCTGGGTGGCTCCACGGCGGGATGGCGGCGACGGTACTCGACCACCTCTGTGCCAGGACCGCTTCCGCCGCGCTCGGTGGTGTGCGAGTCGTGACCGGCACGCTCGATCTTCGGTATCCGCGGCCGGTTCCGCTGGGAGATGGCCCCTACCGTCTGTGGGCCGAGCACGATTCGGCTCGGGGTCGGATGGTGCGAGTTCGGGGCGCGATTCTCGGACTCGACGACAAGCCGATGGTCGAGGCCAAAGCAATGTTTGTCGCTCTGTGACAGCGATGTTCGTGCCGTAGCGAGATGGCTGCGACCGACCATGGGGGTGGTTGGCACGCAGAACGCAAGCTCCCGAGCGTCGATCTCGATGACGTCGAGCTGCCCGTGCAACCGAGCCGTCACGTCATCTGCCGATGCAAGCCTTCGTGGTTCAGGTATGGGCAGCGCAGGCGTCAGGCGGAACGAACGAGGTCGCGCATCAGGTCGAGGCCGATCGAGCCAACAGAAAGGAGCTTGGCGTGGAACGCCTTCAAGTCGAAGTCGGGTCCCTGTGCCATCTCATCGCGAAGGTCGAGGATGGCTCGCTCGCCGACCTTGTAGCTGATGGCCTGGCCGGGCCAGCCGGCATACCGTGTGGCTTCGGACTCGGCCATTGGTGTGCTCGAATAGGCGATGTCTCGAAGCATCTCGGTTGCGAGCTCGAACGACCACTCTTCCCCCGGATGAAACGGCTGGTCGGTGGGGACGGTCAACCCGCAGTGCAACCCGATGTCGATGACGACCCGCGCCGATCGAAACAGTTGCGAGGTCACGAGGCCGATCTCATACGCGGTCTCTTCGAGGTAGCCCAGCTCGCCCATGATGTGCTCGGCGTAGAGGGCCCAGCCCTCACCGGACCCGGGATACCACACGAGGAGACGGTGAAAGCGGGACAGTTCGTCGCCCATGGCAGCTTGCCAGCCGACCTGCAGGTGGTGGCCAGGAAAGCCCTCGTGGTATGCGGTGGTCACCTCGTCGTAGAGCGGGAATGAGGTGCGATTCCCGATCGGGTACCAGACGCACCCTGGCCGGGTGAAGTCCTCCGACGGTGATGCGTAGTACGGAGAGAGTGCGCCTCCGGGTGGAGCTGCCTTGACCTCGATCTGTCGAATCGGATCCGGCACGTCGAAATGGCTGCCATCGAGTTCCGCAAGCGCAATGTGTTGCCTCTGCGACATCACATCGAGGAAGGCTCCGACGCCCTCGACTCTGAACGCCGGGTCGGTGTGGAGTCGCTTGACCACATCGCTCTTCTCTGCGGTCGGATCGATGAGTACGCAGAGCTCATCCAACCGAAGTTGGAGCCTCTTGATCTCCGACCACCCCCACGAGTAGAGCTGCTCGGGATTGACCGACTCGCCCAGGAACCGCTCGGCTGCTGCGATGTAGTGCTTGCGGCCAACGCCGTCAGCAGTGCGCGTCGACGGGAGGTAGCTCGTTTCGAGCCAATCGGTGGCCTTGGCGACGGTCATCTTCGCCGTAGCGATCGCCGATTCCAGTTCGGCCCGAAGGGCATCTCCAAGAGATGGGTTCTCCAACCGAGTGTCGTCGAAACGATCCAAGAGCACAACGAATCCGGAGGACTCGCCAGCGGCGCTCCGGCCCTGCTCGATCGCGGCCACGGCCTGGCGC
>CAZYLX010000215.1:0-5994 GCA_964648595.1 uncultured Acidimicrobiaceae bacterium | reverse complement strand
CTAGTCCGCGATGCTCGTTGCTCCTGACCTGAGATCCCGGCCGTGGCTCACCGAACTCGGTGAATGCAGAGCCGCCGACGCCGAGTGTGAAGTTCACCATGCCATCGGGTGACGGGTCGCCGTTCGGAGCCAAAGGCCCCAGCCGCTCGTAGTGATGTGAGTGACCAACCAGAACAATGTCTGCATCCGAACCGTGGAGTCGCCCGTAGAAATCCTCGAGTCGAGGGATCCCGCGGTAGTTGGCAGAAGACGTGAAGCGTGGTTCGTGCCACATTGCGATTCGGCACTCGTACTGCTCGTCTCGGAGGAGCGCATCGAGCCACTCGTACTGCTCGGATCCCTTTCGGCATCCGCCGACGGCGTCGCAGTTGGAGTTGAGCGAGATCAGCTGCCAAGCGCCGAGCTCGACGGCGTACCACCCCTTTCCTGGTTCGCCGGGGAGATCCTTCATCACGTCGAAGTAGGGCTCCGCGCCGGGCGTGTTGTAGTCGTTGTCCCCCGGTGTCGAGTAGATCCGATCGAGCTCGGACCCATAGAGCGGCAAGAAACACTCGTCGAAGTTCTCCGCTGATCCCTGCCGGTTCGCAAGGTCGCCGGGCATGACGATCGTGCCATCGAGCGACCGAACCAACTCGGCGACTTCAGCATCTGGCCCGCGACAGTCGGTCAGGTCCCCGACGGCGAGAACCGTGACCGGATCAGCAGTCTCCGCGGTTTCGGGAGTCTCGGCAGTTTCGGGGGCCGAGTCGTTCGACGTCGACGTTGGTGACCCCTGAGACACGTCAACCGCTGCCACATCCACCGAGGTCTCGTCGGCCACGCAAGCGGCCGCGACCGCCATCACCGCCAGGAGTGCCACCCAGAATCGCATCGAACAAGGTTACCGGTCATGGACGTTTCGTTGGTCGCACGAATGCGGTCATCCCCGGTCGAGGCGGCCACGAAGTGCCAGTAGTGACATCCCCTGGCTGATGATTCCGACGATCAGGATGGCCAGGAAACCCTTCCCCAACTCTGCCCACTCCCAGGTGTCTCCGGTCAGTGAACGCATGCTCTCGAGGATGTAGGTGATGGGGTTGTAGCGGGCAATGGTCCGCAACCAACCGGTGAGCTGATCGAGCGGCACGGTCGACGACGTCAAGAATGCGAAGGGGAAGAAGAGAATGAAGCTCGCACCCACCGCACCCGGGTTCGCCGTCTTCAAGGCGATTGCGTAGGGGAACCCGGTGAAGGCCAGCCCCCAGAACGCTCCGATCAACACGAACACGAGCACGCCAAGTGGCCCCGTGCCGAATGAGACACCGAACAGCAGGCCCAGAATGATCACGGGTATGCAGAGGCCAATGACCAGAACGAGATCGGCCACCATCAAGCCCAGCAGGAGAGGCAGTCGTCGTGCCGGGCTCAGCAAGAGTCGGTCGAAATACCCCGACTGGATGTCGGTGACGAGGCCGGGAGCTCGAGAGATCCCGGTGACGGCGAAGATGATCGCCGTTGGCAACTGGAAGGCTCGGTAGTCAAAGTCTTCGTTTCCGGGGAAGCCTTCCGTTAGATCCTGCAGGGCCCCCACGTTCACAATGAAGAAGAAGGCCGGAATGAACAACGCGGGGATGAAGGTCTCCGGTTCGCGAGGGATCGCCCGAACCGCCCGCCTCGCCACCGTGAACAAGTCATGGAGGAACCCAGATCGGCGAGCCCGCACGATATTCCGCTGGCCCTCTTCGGTTTCGGTAGCCGTCATGCCGACACCTCGATCCGATCGCCGGTCAGTTCGAGGAACACGTCGTCGAGCGTCGGTGTCCGCAGCGTCAGCTCGCTCACCGATGCCCCGACCGAATCGAGGACAACAGCAACGGGAGAAACTGCCGCAGCTCCGTTGCTCACCGAGACCAACAGACCATGCGGACCCTGATCGACATGGTCGACGCCGTCGATCTGCTCCAGGGCGGCCACCGCCGCTGTACGGTCGCTGCCGTCGACGAGTCGAACCTGGATCACGTCGGAGCCGACCGTACGCTTGAGTTCGTCCGGCGTTCCTTCGGCGGCGATCTGGCCGGCGTTGATGATCCCGACGCGGTCGGCGAGTTCATCGGCCTCTTCGAGGTATTGCGTGGTGAGAAAGATCGTTGTTCCGTATTCGCGGTTCAGCCTGCGAACCTCCTCCCACACCTGTGCTCGGCTGGTCGGATCGAGTCCAGTCGTTGGCTCGTCGAGGAAGAGAAGATCCGGATTGTGAATCAACGACGCAGCCAGATCGAGCCGTCGCTCCATTCCTCCCGAGTACGTACCGACCCACCGATCGATGGCATCGAAATCAATGACCGACCTCAACTCGTTGATGCGCTGATCGATCTCCGCCGGCTTGAGGCCATAGAGCGCACCCTGCATCTGGAGGATTTCTCGACCGCTCTGCTTCTGATCGAGCGACGCATCCTGGAGAGCAGCTCCAATCCGCAGCCGAATCTGATTGGCCTGCGTGGCAACATCGAATCCAAGGACCCGAGCAGAACCACCCGTTGGCTTCAAGAGCGTGGTCAGCATCTTGACCACCGTCGACTTGCCCGCTCCGTTCGGGCCGAGAAACCCGTAGATCTCGCCCGATGGAACGAGCAAGTCAACGCCACACACCGCTTTCACGTCACCGAAACTTCGTTCGAGGCCTTCGGCTTCGATCACTGCGGTACTGGTCATCCACCGAATCTAGGCCGCTCCTTTGGCAGGTGGATGACTCGCTGTCAGCGATCCCAGGTAAACGGATACCCCTCGGCCGAGATCGATCGAGCGGCGTCGGTGACGCCGAGCGGAGCGAAGGTGTCGACCATGACCGCAACCTCCTCCGTTCGATCAACGGCGAGGCTCGCTTCGACACTCCCCGGCTGGGGCCCGTGGACGAAGCCGGCGGGGTGATAGGAGATCGATCCAACGTCGATGCCGGAGCCGGCTCGGCTCATGAAATTGCCGGCGGCGTAGAACAAGACCTCGTCGGAGTCGACGTTTGCGTGGTGGTACGGGACCTTCACGGCCTCAGGGTGGAAATCGAACAGCCGGGGGACAAACGAACACACGACGAACCCGCTCCCTTGGAAGGTTTGGTGCACTGGCGGTGGTTGGTGAAGCGAGCCGACGATGGGCTCGAAATCGTCGATGTTCATCGCCCACGGGTACAGGGCACCGTCCCAGCCGACCACATCGAAGGGGTGGTGCCGATGGACGTGCCGGCTTCGCCCACCACGGTTGGCGACCACCACCTCCACGTCGTCTCCCTCGGCCAACAGAGGCTCGGACGGCGCCCGCACGTCCCGTTCGCAAAACGGAGCATGCTCGAGGAACTGGCCGGTCGGAGAGAGGTAACGATCGGGGACCGAGACGTGTCCCCGGGCCTCAATGACAAGAGCCGACACCGGCGATGCGTCGATCACCCATCGATGCGTCGTGCCGGCCGGAACCACCACATAGTCCCCGGCACCCACCACCATCGCGCCGAAGACGGACTCGAGAACAGCGGTGCCGTCGTGGATGTACATCAACTCGTCGCCCGCCACGTTGCGATACAGCGGACTTGTTTTGGATGCCTTGACGAAGCCGACGGCGACATCGTTGTTTGCCAGCAAGCCATGCCGGCCCATCACCAGATCCGTGCCGGCCCCCAATTCCCCGGTTTGCAGATGGCGAGGTGTCAACGGACGGTCAGCGGTCGCCGCCCCGACCGTCGGCTCACCACCGTCGATCGGCTCGATCGCGGCCAGAGCAGACGGCGAGTGGCGGTGGTACAGCAGCGCCGAGTTGGCCGAGAACCCTTCCTGCCCCATCAGTTCCTCGGCATACCTCGATCCATCGGGCTGCCAATGGTTCGTGTGACGTTTACGCGGAACGTCACCGACCTGTCGGTAGTACGGCATTCGTGTCTCCCTCTGTCGTCTTTCCGGCGTTCGCTGGCGGCAATGCAGTAGGTGCGCTGATCGTTCCCGACACCGTGCCAAGGCCGATACGAGTCGGCCCTGTGCCGGCCCAGCCTCGCAGGGTCACCTCATCACCATCTTCGAGAAAGGACCGGACCGTCCCATCGGCCAAGGTGATCGGCTCGCTCCCGCCCTTCGTCCGTTCGATGAGACTGCCCTCGCTTCCGGGGTCCGGGCCGGACACCGTGCCAGACGCGAAGAGATCTCCGGGCCGCGTAGATGCACCATTGACTGTGAGATGGGCCAGCTGTTGTGGCGGAGTCCAATACATGTCGAAGCCGACCGCACTGATTCGTTCCGGTTCGAGGCCGGCGGTGCGCATCTGTTTGGTCTGCAGGAAGACCTCGAGATGCAGGTCGAAGCCCCAGTCAGCGTCGGTTTGCAGGTAGCTGGCAACATCCGGCTCTTGCACGGGGCTTGGGAGACGGAATAGATCGAGCGCTTGGAGTGGAACGATCCACGGCGACATTGATGTCGCGAAACTCTTTCCGAGGAACGGACCGAGCGGCACGTACTCGTAGGCCTGGATGTCTCGGGCCGACCAGTCGTTCACCAAACACACACCAAAGATGTGATCCGCAGCATTGGCGGTGTCGATCGGTCGACCCCGCTCGTTCCCGGTGCCAATGACGAAGCCCACCTCCAACTCGATGTCGAGCGATCGCGATGACCCGAAGCTCGGCTCACCATCGACAAGACGCAGGCCACTCGGCCGCGGGATGTCAGCACCATCGGCAACGATCGTTCCGGAACGGCCGTGGTAGCCGACGGGCAGACGCTTCCAATTGTCCAGCAGCGGGTTCGAGTCTGGACGGAACAAACGCCCGAGGTTCGCCGCATGGTGTTCACACGAGTAGAAGTCGACATAGTCGCCGACCTCGACCGGCAGTCCCATGACCAACCCATCGCGATCGAGCACCGCACCCTCCACGAACGACCTCGGCCCGGCCACCAAGTCCCGCAGCCGCGCTCGCACCTGCTGCCATACCGATCTGCCTTGTCCGGCGAAGACGTTCAGCGAGTCACCGACGAATGACTCGGGAGCCAGGTCCGTCTCTGCGAAGACACCATCCCGTTCGAGCTGAAGCAGATCCAATGCGAGATCGCCGAGGGCAACCAACGGCCGCGGCGCCGAGCCCGGTGTTGCGCCAACGCCGTAGGGCAAGCAGTGAGCCGGAAACGGCGAATCGTCGGCGACATGAATGCCTTCCATGGTCAGAGATTTCCTCGTCGCTCCTGCTCGCGCTCGATGGACTCGAACAGGGCCTTGAAGTTCCCCTCGCCGAACCCGGTCGCCCCGCCGCGCTGAATGACTTCGACGAAGACCGTCGGTCGGTCCGTGACGGGTTCGGTGAAGAGCTGGAGCAGATACCCATCCGCCTCATGGTCAACCAAGATCCCAAGCCGTCGGAGCTCATCCCACGGCAACTCGAGAAATTCCAGCCTGGTTCGAACATCGTCGAAGTACGCCTCGTTGGCCTCCAAGAATCTCACGCCCCTCTGGCGGAGTGAATCGATGGCCTGCACGATGTCATTCGTACCGAACGCGAGATGCTGGACGCCAGGCCCGCGGTAGGTGTCGAGGTACTCCTGGATCTGGCTCTTCTTCAAACCTGCCGCTGGTTCGTTGAGAGGCATGACGATGTCACCACCGTTCCAAACAACGGTCGACCGGAGCGCGGAGTACTCGGTCGAGATCTGCGCTTCATCGAAGTGTCGGAGCTGCCCGAACCCCATCACGTCCTCGTAGTACGACACCCACTCGTCGAGCCTGCCCTCTTCGACATTGCCGACGACGTGATCGATCATCGTGAGACCGACGGCCGGATCGCGCAGCCCACCAGGAAGCCCGGTGCTCTCGAAGCCTGGGCAATAGTCACCGTGATAGTCGCTGCGGTCGACGAAGGTGTGCTTGGTCTCACCGTACGTGGCAACCGCTGACAGGCGGAGAATGCCCTGATCGTCTTCCAATATGTACGGCTCGGCCACTGAGCGAGCGCCTCGGGTGAGAGCGGCATCGTAGGTAGCGGTTGCG
>CAZYLX010000214.1:0-6039 GCA_964648595.1 uncultured Acidimicrobiaceae bacterium | reverse complement strand
GCGCGATACAGAGCGCGATGGAGGACGAGTCCGCCGCCCAAGTCTGACGTGCAGCGGCAGGCGGCATGATGATCACCATCGAGCGGCCTTGCAGCTATGCCAATGCTTCGAGATGATGTTCCAGACCCTCGTACGCATCCATGGCTGGCCGTGGGTCCGAACACATAATGAGGGGTTTCGAATACCCTGAGTAGGGGTCCCTGCTACACTGAGTGGGGGCTCCTGGACACACTCAGTGAGGGACAGGAGCTAGGAGCGCGATGAGGGCAATGGGCACAAGGGGAAGAGCTGATGGGTAGTGGGCGTTTCCCTGGGTTCAACTGGGATGGTCGGCTACCGGCCCGATCGAATGGGCGCCAGGTCGGTTGATCGTGATGTCCATCAGACGCCGCAAGATCATGGACTACGTACGCTCCGAGCTGCTCGTCGACCCCGAGCTGGGATTGGACGAACACGAAGAGTTTCTGATGACCGGCCGTATCGACTCAATGGGTGTGATGCGCCTGGTTTCGTTTATCAACGAAGAGTTCTCGATCACGATCCCTAACGAGGACCTGGTCGCTGAGAATTTCAGATCCGTCGAGGCAATCGACGCATACCTGAGTGGGTCCGGGGGTGACTAGGCACCTCGGCCTGACCAGCGCTCAGCGGCTCATGCTGGCTGGCCAGAACCTGAGTCCGGACGATCCGCTGTATAACTCCGCGTTCCTGTTCGTCATCCACGGTGCGATCGACATCCGCGCGTTCACAGAAGCGTTCTCCCGGTTGGTTGCGGACGCAGAGGCCTTACGCACGGTGATCAAGGCCCAAACCGGCACCGCATATCAAGAGATCCTTGAGATAACTGAGTTCGATCTGCCGATCATCGACCTCAGCGAGTATGCAGATCCCGATGCTTCGGCGACGGTTTGGGCCAAGAAGAAGGCAAGACAGGCGTTCGATATTGAGAAGGCGACCTTCGACTCGGCCCTTCTGAAGCTCGCCGACAACCGCTTTGCCTGGTACCTGAACCAGCATCACCTGGTGACCGATGCCAAGAGCATCGAAGTACTATTCCGACATCTGGAAGAGCTCTATGCGCTCGCCGAGTCAGGAACAACCGGGCACATTGAACCCATCCCTTCCTTTTCCACCTACCTCGATTACGAATTGCAGGCGGCCGAAGGGAGGAAGCCGAATCCCAGCCTCTCCGTGGTCCCGCCGCCGCTCTATGGGCGGCCACTGCAGGTAGCAGGCACCGACAATGAACGTATTGAGATCGAGCTCTCTGAACGTCTGAGCGATGAGCTGCGACAGCTGATGAGGCGGCCAGGCAATGGGGCCTTGACCCGTGACCTCGGGCTACTCCAGCTCTTCGCCACCGCGACGTTCGCCTTTCTGAAGCGAATCAGCGGCCAGGAAACGATCACCGTTGCGGCACCAGCTCACAACCGGGTGAATCGCCAGTTCGCATCCTCAGTCGGATTGTTCATTGAGCTCTTTCCTATCGAGGTCACCGTCGACGTCAACGAGACGTTTGCTTCGCTCCACAAGAGAGTCCAGGCCGCAACCATCGACTACGTGCGGTCGGCTCAGCCGGGTCACTCCGACCCCGACGTCAACCGGCGCCTGAATGTCGTTCTGAACTACCTCACAACGGAGTTTGCGAGCTTCGGCGGGAACCCGGTAACAACCCGCTGGCTGCACCCGGACAGCGCTGACAGCCATCACCAGCTGCGCGTCCAGGTGTTCGACTTCGATCGGACCGGTCGCTTCACTCTGGCGATTGACGTAGCGACCGGTGTTCTGGGCGAGCGGCAGAGGGCCGCCGTGGCCTCTCACTTCGAAACAATGCTCAACGCCATGGTGGAGGATTGGGACAAGCCCATCGAAGAGGTCGACCTGCTCGGCGATGAGGAACGGCGCGAGGTGCTGGCGCTCGCCGCCGGTGCCGTCGCTGGCGGCGAGCCTCCGGACATCGTCGCCATGTTCCTGAACACGGCGGAGAGCATGCCCGCCTCCGTGGCAATTCGAGAAGGCGATACCAGTTGGACTTACTCCGAACTGGATAGCGCAACTGCGAGGCTGGCCCAGAGCATCGAACCGAAGTCGGTGATCGGCGTGGCGCTTCCCCGTTCGGCCGGGGCAGTGATTGCCATGCTCGGGAGCTTGCGCGCGGGGGCAGCATTCGTTCCGATCGACCCTGCCTGGCCGTTGGAGCGAATCCGCTACGTGGCGACCGACGCCGGCTGCTCCTTGATCATTGCGGCTGATCCCATCGACGTTGATACCCCGCTCGTCACACTCGACGAGTTGTTGGCGGCGACGACGCCTGAGGACATGCAGCCGGCTGAGGCAGCGCCCGAGGACCTGGCCTACATCCTGTACACATCAGGCTCCACCGGCGAGCCGAAGGGCGTCATGATCGAGCGCCGCTCGTTGGCCAACTACGTTTCCTGGGCCGCTCGCTTCTACGGTCCCGGCCTCGCCTTCCCGCTATTCACCCCACTCACGTTCGATCTCACAATCACGTCCATCATCGTTCCGCTTGCCTCAGGTGGCTCGATTGTTGCCTATCCGGCGACCACCGGGGCCGCCGATCTGGCGGTTCTCGAAGTGTTTGCCGAGGACGCGGTCGACATCGTGAAGCTCACGCCTTCTCATCTCGCGCTGCTGGTCGACCGCGACCTAGCCAGCGGCCGAATTCGCCAGCTGATCCTCGGCGGCGAGGACTTGACGACGGCGGTGGCCGCGCGCGTCTTCGAGCAGTCTGACCGAAGGCTCACTATTCACAACGAATACGGACCTACGGAAGCGACGGTTGGCTGCGTGGTCCACACGTACGACCCCGAAGCCGACACCGATGCGAGCGTACCGATCGGAAGACCGATCGACGGCGCGAGCGCCCACGTCGTCGACTCAGCCGGGCAGCCCGTTCCATTTGGTGTCCCGGGTGAACTCTGGATCGCAGGAGCTGGCCTCGCCCGCGGCTATGCAGGCCGTCCCGGCCTGACAGCCGAGCGATTCGTGTCGGGTGACGCGATCGACGAAGACCGAGCGTACCGGACCGGTGACATGGCACGGGTCCGGCCCACGGGAACGATCGAGTACCTCGGGCGTCGCGACGACCAGGTCAAGATCAAGGGTATCCGGTTGGAGCTTGGGGAGATTGAATCGGCCCTTGCATCACACCCTGGAGTCACAGCCACGGCTGCTCGCTTGTGGGAGCACGGCTCCGAGGAATCGTCTGACAGCCTCATCCACTGCGCACGCTGCGGCCTTGCATCCGACTATCCGGGGATCTCCTTCGATGCTGCGCGTGTGTGCAACGAATGTCGAGCCTTCGATGACTACAACGACAAGGCTCGCGTGTACTTCAAACCCGAGCCGGAATTGACGGCCCTCCTCACGTCGCAACGAGGCCGGCGTGGCAAGTACGACTGCATATCACTGCTGAGTGGTGGCAAGGACAGCTCCTACGTGCTGTGTCGGCTCGTCGACATGGGGTTGCGCGTCCTGGCTGTGACGCTGGAGAACGGCTACTTGTCGGATCAGGCAAAGGGGAACATCGCGCGAACCGTCGAGGCGCTCGGCGTCGATCACCGATACGTGTCGACTCCTGCCATGAACGAAATCTTCGTGGACAGTCTCCAACGTCACGCGAACGTCTGCAACGGCTGCTTCAAGACGATCTACACCCTCAGCATGCAGACGGCGCTCGATGAGGACATCCCCTTCATCGTCACCGGCCTCTCTCGCGGACAGTTCTTCGAGACGAGGCTCACCGCCGACCTATTCACCGAACTGACCGTGAGCTCAGATCAGATCGACGCCAACGTGCTCGAAGCTCGCAAGGCGTACCACCAGGTGGATGACGCCGCGCATCGGCTCCTCGACGTCTCGATGTTCGACGACGACGGTGTCTTCGAAGCCGTTCAGTTTGTCGACTTCTATCGGTTCGTCGACGTCGGCCTCGACGAGCTCTACAGCTATCTGGAAGAGCGTGTCCCTTGGGTGCGACCCACGGATACTGGGCGTTCAACGAACTGCCTGATCAACGATGTGGGCATCTACTACCACCGCAAAGTCCGCGGCTATCACAACTACGCGCTGCCCTACAGCTGGGACGTTCGGATGGGACACAAGACGCGCGAGGCTGCGCTCGAGGAACTCGATGATGGCATCGACGTCGCCGAGGTCGCCCGCATGCTGGACGAGATTGGCTTCCCAGACGATGTCACCGGCTCCGAGTCCGGCCGTACGCTCGTCTCCTACTACGCGGCCCCCGTGGAGATTCCTGTGCCCCAGCTCAAAGAGCACATGGCGGCAACGCTCCCTCAACAACTCGTCCCAAGCAAGTTCGTGCGGCTGGACGCCATTCCCCTCACGCAGAACGGCAAGGTCGATCGCGACGGACTTCCTTCCCCGGATCACCAGCGGCCGGAGATGGACACCGCCTTCCTCGCTGCGCAATCGGACAACGAGATCGTGCTGACGCGCGTATGGGAACAAGTCCTCGGTGTGAGCGGCATTGGCATTCGCGACAACTACTTCGACCTCGGGGGCGACTCGATATCAGCCGTGCAGATCATCGCCCGGGCCCATCGATATGGCCTGCCGATCACGATGAACCAGTTGGCGGACGAGCTCACGATCGAGAATCTCGCAGCGGTGGTTGGAAGCGGTGATGCGCTGCGGGCGGAGCGCATTGTTGGGGGCGTGGAGCTGACTCCGATCCAGCGCTGGTTCTTCGATGAGGTTGACGCTCCCGGCCACTTCCACCACGTCGTGCGGGTGGCCACGCCCGAAGGCGTCGATCGACGGGTCCTCCATGATGCCTTCGATGCGCTGGTCGATCACCACGACGCGTTGCGCCAGTCGTTCCACCGAGATGGCGAAAAGTGGAAGTCGTCCGTTGCCGACGGAGTCTCTTCGATTCCACTCGAGGAGATAGAGCTCGATGGCAAGGATCTCGCAGCCGACTCGTCCCTGTTCGCGCCCTTCGATCTCGCGACCGCGCCGCTCATGCGAGGTGCCGTGGTTGTGTCTCCGAACGGCGAGAGGGAGCTCGTGCTGGTTGCCCACCATCTGATCGTCGACGCAGTCTCCTGGTCGCACCTCATCGACGACCTCGGCCATCTCAGCCACGCCGCAGGCGAGGCATCCGTCGGAAGCCTGCCCGCCGTCACTACGTCGATTCGGGATTGGACAGACCGCCTCGTTGCGTCGGCACCGGAACTCGACGCCGAACCCTGGCAGCGGATCGCTGCCTCTGACGTGGAGGCGTGGCCAACCGCGGAACCCGGCACGGGCGAGCAGGCAGGTCGACAACTTGTCGATACCGCAATGACGGCCGAGCTCCTTGCGCATGCTGCTGAAGCGGGTCTCGGAGTTGACGAGGTGTTGGTGGCAGCATTGACATCGGCGCTGTCGGCGTCGCTGCACGCCGACAGGGTCCGCGTGTTCCTCGAAGGTCATGGGCGCGAGTCGGACTCCGCTTCGATGGATGTGACCCGCACGATGGGCTGGTTGACGAGCCTCTATCCGGTCATCGCCGAAATGCCCGCGTCTTCCGACTTGAAGGCGGTCACGGCGGCGATTCGCGACGAGCTCCGGAGCACATCTCAATCCGGTCGGGAGTACGGCGTGCTGCGCTACCTCCATCCCGACGCAGGCGTGCGCTCAAGCATCGCTCTCGACCACCGAGCACATGTCGTGTTCAACTACCTCGGTCGTGTGACACATGCCGGCGCCGAGGAGAACGAGCTCGTGCTGGCGGGGCCCATCGAACTCGATCGTCCCCGCGACACCAACGGGATCTTCGGTGCAGAGGTCATTGCCTACATCTACGGCGAGGCCCTGACGATCGAGTGGAGCACCGCCAGCAACACTGCTGAGCGTCTCGAGGCGATCGTCGATCGGCTCGTCGAACAGTTGCGGTCCTTCATCGAAGACGCCGCGGATACCCCCGAGTCTTTCGCTCTGGCGGGACTCGACGGCGATGGCATGAGCAAGCTCGCCGCGATCCTCGAGTCGGCTGACGGGGGAAGTCTGCAGTGA
>CAZYLX010000213.1:0-6045 GCA_964648595.1 uncultured Acidimicrobiaceae bacterium | reverse complement strand
GAGGTTAGCGGTAAGATCAGTTATGTGCATCCCAACCTGAAAGCAGGCGAAACAACTGATGGACCGAGTGACCGCCGAGGCCGAAAGCGAGGGGTTGTTGTTCAACCTCGACCGGGCGAGGCGATCAAACACGGCGAACGCTCATCGCATGCTCGTGCTCGCCGAGCAACAGGGCGTGCAACTCGAGCTGAAGGAACGCCTGATGAAGGCATACTTCACCGACGGGCTCGAGGTTGGTTCGGTCGAGGGCCTCGCATCGCTCGGCGCTGAGATCGGCATGGAACCCGAGCTCACCCGTGCTTGGCTGGCCGGCGACGACGGCCGATCAGAGGTCGCCGATCAGCTGATGTTCGCAGCGGATGCGGGAATCCACTCGGTTCCCACGTTCGTGATCGATCGGTCGATCGGCATCCCGGGCGCTCAGCCACCCGAGGTCTTCACCGAGATTCTGGAACGGTCACTGGAGTCGGCACGACCGTCGTGAGGTCAGTGAGCCGCTCGCACGACTCCCGGTACACGGTGTTCGCACGACCGAGGACATCGACGTCGATGACGCTCGGGTCGTGGTCGACCGAAATGATCTTGCCGGCCTTGATGTGTGCCGAAGGGTCGCCCCAGCTCTGGCTGCCACTCTTGGATGTGACTTCGTATTCCTGAGACAGGGGAGTCTCGAGCTCGAGGAAGTTG
This sequence comes from uncultured Acidimicrobiaceae bacterium, assembly GCA_964648595.1. GTDB lineage: Bacteria > Actinomycetota > Acidimicrobiia > Acidimicrobiales > SZUA-35 > SZUA-35. Next base: position 5,358 of record CAZYLX010000213.1, on the reverse strand, counting down.
GTCAGCTCTGCGAGCGTTGGTTCGGTTCGCTTGGTGAGATCGTCGTAGGTCAGGAACCGCATGCGAGAGGTGTCGCCGATCCGTTCTGCCAGCTCGATCATGCCGTTCAGTCGAGTCTCGTATGACTGCAACCGCCGCTCATCGGTGGTCATGTCGGCGAACATGCGACGATAGCTCTCGAGTGTGGCAGCGGGCTCCCGAGCCAAGAAGATGAAACGGGCATCGGGGTTGTCGACGATGGCATCGCTGAGGCCGTGGTGGTTCCAGACGATCTTGTCCATCGTGTAATGACTTGTGTTGTTCGGCGACCGGTCGAAAAAGGCGTTTCGCGTGGCGAGCGCCTCCAAATCGGCCATCGATTCGTAGCCCTCGTGATGTTCTCCGAAGCCGATGATCTCGAGATGAGATTGGAGGACATGGCTGACAACGGTTGAACCCGAGCGGGGATGAGCGAGTACGAAAAGGTAGCGCTCGGTCAGCGGTGTATCGATCGAGCGGATCCGTCGGTACACGGGCACGGCGTATGTGGCGAGGGCCTGGTGAGCCCGGAACTTCAGGTGGCCGGCCTTGACGCGAGCAGCCCGCATCAATCCGTCTTTTGTGATCGACATTTCCACCCCTTCGTTGCTGGACGACCAAGGATGCCAAGTGCGCAGTCGATCGCACAGAGCAAATTGCCTGATCGTCGGGTTGCCGCACATTCGAAATCGGTACGGGACCATGGCGATCTCTGTGCCACCATCGGTCGATGCTGACGGTTCCGGGTGGATATCTCGACCTCCAGATCAACGGAGGATGGGGCTTCCATTTTTCCGATGACCCGTCATCGGTATGGGAGGTCGGAGCTCGCCTCGTGGAGCACGGTGTCACCCAGTTCTTGCCGACTCTTGTGTCCGATGGTTTTGACCGTCTCGACGATGCCATTGGTGTTCTCGAAGGTGGGCCTCCACCGGGCTGGGTCGGAGCTGAACCTGTTGGTTTGCATCTCGAGGGACCGTGGTTGTCGGCCAAGAGGGCCGGCGCTCATGATCTGCGTGCCCTTCGTTCACCGGAGGTGAGCCGCGTCGAGGGGCGCCCGTGGATCCGTTTGGTCACGTTGGCACCCGAGTTGCCAGACTCCCCAGAGGCGATCGCTCGTCTGGTTCGCTCCGGAATCGTCGTGTCGCTCGGCCATTCCGAAGCGACGCTCGATGATGCGTCTGCTGCGTTCGACGCCGGCGCGTCGATGGGCACCCATCTGTTCAACGCGATGAGCGGGCTACATCATCGATCTCCCGGGCTCGCGGCCGCACTCCTCCTCGATGCCCGCGCCACCTTCGGCCTCATTGCCGACGGCGAGCATGTTGCTCCCGACATGGTTCGCTTGGCCTGGCGGTCGGCACCCGACCGACTCGTGCTGGTGAGCGATGCAGTGGCCTCGCTGGGATTGACCCACGATCCGGTTGCCTCTCTCGACAATGGCACGCTGGCCGGCTCCGTTGTTGCGATCGATCAGTGCGTTCGCAACCTCATCGACTTCTGCGGCTGCTCATTGGCCGAAGCTTCGCACGCCGCGTCGGCGAGACCACGCTCGGTTCTCGGTCTCGATCCGCCGCATGGGACGTTCGTCGAACTGGATGACCGCGGCGAAGTCGTTCGAACGGTCATTGCCAAAGAGGTCGTGTTCGAGACCTAGGCAGGCATGCTGGTCCCACCCTCGGTGTCAACAAGGGTTGGGCCCTTTCTTCTCTCCTCGGAGTTCGTTCCATGTCGTCTGTCGTCACGTTGCACCGCGGCGCCACCGCTGCCGTCCTCGACCTCGGGTTGGCCATGCCCTCCTTCGCCCACATCGGTGCCCTAATCGCCGATTTCGATCCGTCGGCCTTGGCCCTCCCGGTTGCTCCTGCGACGCTGGATGCTCCGGCCCCGATCGGGATCTTGACCGAGAACGGGACGGGCTTTCTCGGACGGCCCGGTCTGGTCGGGGCCCGCCCCGATGGGTCGGCGTGGGCGCCGATCTTTGCGCCAACCGGCGAACCCGAGCTCACCGCGTCGCAAGCGGTGTTCTCCATGGCCGATCCACTGGCCGAACTCGATCTCGTCATCGACGTCGAGGTCACCGGAGCCGACACCGTGGTCACCTCGATGGCCCTGACCAACTCCGGCTCGACGCCTTACACCCTGGTGAGGCTGTCGGCATCCATCCCGATGCCAGTGCATGCCACCGAGTTGGTCAGCTTCACCGGTCGTTGGTGCAAGGAATTTCAGCCTCGTCGTCATGACTTCGAAGCACTGTCGGTGATCGAGAACCGACGAGGTCGCACATCTCACGACCAACTCCCCGCCATTTTTGCCGGGTCGATCGGGTTCGGGGAACATCACGGTGACGTCTGGGGTGTTCAGCTCGCGTGGAGCGGAAACTATGAACTCGCGGCAGAGAAGCTCAGCGATGGTCGGCGCCACATCCAAGCCGGCGAATTGCTCTCACCGGGAGAAATCGTCCTCGCTCCAGGGGACTCCTATTGCTCACCCGACATCGTGATCGCTCCGAGCCAGGCCGGCATCACGCCTGCGAGCCAACGATTCCATCGCCATGTCCGGCAGACCCACCCCTTGAAAGGACCCCGCAAGGTCATCCTCAACACATGGGAAGCGGTCTACTTCAATCACGATCTGAACGTCCTGAAAGCGTTGGCCGATGCCGGAGCTGAGGTCGGCGCAGAGCGTTTCGTGCTCGACGATGGCTGGTTCGGGAGCCGCCGTGACGACACACGAGGCCTCGGGGATTGGTGGGTGAGCGAGGAGGTCTGGCCCGATGGCCTGCACCCCATTGTCGACCACGTCACAGGGCTCGGTATGGAGTTCGGTCTCTGGGTCGAGCCCGAGATGGTCAACCCAGACTCCGACCTCTACCGCAAGAACCCGCACTGGACGCTGACAACTGCAGGCTACGAGCCGGTCCTGGGCCGCCAGCAGCTGGTACTTGATTGTGGACGGGCCGACGTTCGGGACTACTTGTTCGAACGGATCGATGCGCTGCTCGATGAGTACGACATCTCGTACCTCAAGTGGGACATGAATCGAGACCTGGTGCAAGGGTCGAACCAACGCACGATCGACGACCCCGGTCGGGCCGGAACGCACGGTCACGTCGTCGGTGTCTACGAGCTGCTCGATCGGATCCGTTCTACGCACCCAGGAGTGGAGATCGAGAGCTGCGCCTCTGGCGGCGGGAGGGTCGATCTCGGGATCCTTCGGCGGACCGATCGAGTCTGGACCTCGGACTGCAACGATGCGCTCGAACGCCAGGCCATCCAGCGAGGATTCACCATGCTGTTTCCGCCAGAAGTCATGGGCGCTCATATCGGCCCTCGTACCGCCCACACGACGCATCGGGTCCAGCCCCTCGGCTTTCGTACCGCCACAGCGCTGTTTGGGTCACTCGGCATCGAGTGGAACCTCCTCGATGCCGACGCCGATGGCCGCGCACAGGTAGCTGCCGCCATTGCGCTCTACAAGCGCTGCCGATCGTTGTTGCACGGTGGCGACGTCGTGCGGGTCGATCACGACGACCCCTCGGCGTTGGTGCATGGTGTCGTCTCACAAGATCGATCACACGCTTTGATGGCCTACGTCCAGCTCTCGCCGAGCCTCACGACGGTCCCGCTTCCAATGAGGTTCGCCGGTCTCGACCCCGAGCGTCGGTACCAGTGCATGATCGTCGACGAGCTCGGCTCCATGTTCGAGTTCGGACGGGCTCGGCCAACGTGGATGCAAGAAGGCGCTGTCGTGTTCTCGGGGGCTCAGCTGATGGCCTCGGGTCTCCAACCGCCGGTGATGCACGCCGAATCTGTCATGCTCGTCGAGCTGCACGCCGTCTGATCCACGGTGCGGTGTTCGGTTTCGATGCCAACTCGACTGTGCCCCTGCCGCTCAGTAGATTGGCACCGTGTCTGAACAGGTTCCGGCCGCTCCCGGCGTCACGATCGATTCGGTTCGTGAGTTCGTTGCCGAACAGTGGCCGGATGCACCCGACGCCGCTTGCATCGAGATCTCGGGCCGGCACGTCGTCACCTCGATGGAGGTTGCCGAGGCCTCGATTCGACCCGGCGGGTTCATCTCCGGCCCGACTCAGTTCTCGATCGCCGACCTGGCTCTCTGGTATGCGGTGTTCGGCGCGGTCGGACTCGAGGCGATGGCCTTGACGAGCGAGTTGTCGATTCGGTTCGTTCGTCCTGCGGTCGGGCGGCTGCTTCGGGCCCGCGCCGATCTGCACTCGGTCGGCTCGAGGAACATCGTCGGTTCGGTCACGATCTGGACCGACGACCAGGACAAACCGACTGCTGTTTGCCAGGGGACCTATGTCTTGCCCCGCGCCTAGTCGGTCCGCAAATCGAGAGTGATGAACGTCCCGACCGAGATGAGGAAACAGTGAACGAACCCCTGTGGTCGCCGACACCCGATCGGGTTGCGGGGACAGCTGTCGATCGTTTCCGTCGCGACATGCACCCAGACGCCGGCGACGTCGACGAGCTGTGGCAGTGGTCGGTTGGGGAGCCAGGAGCGTTCTGGGCATCGGTCTGGGACTGGTGCGGTGTCGTCGGTGATCGGGGCGAGCGCCTGCTCGAACAGGCCGATGACTTCTGGAAGTGGCGATTCCTTCCGGACGCAACACTGAATGTCGCAGAGAACCTGCTGGCTGATCGTCCCGGGGCCAACGACACAGCAATCGTCGAACAACGAGAGAACGGCGCCAAGCATCACACCAGCTGGGCCGATCTCCGTCTCGAGGTCGCAGCAATGGGAGCATGGATGCGCTCGGTCGGAGTCGAGCCCGGCGATCGAGTCGCAGCCTGGATGCCTCATGTCCGCGAAACCATCGTTGGCTTTCTCGCGGCTGCGTCGATCGGAGCCGTCTTCACCTCGACGTCGTCCGACTTCGGTGTCGAAGGCGTTGTCGATCGCTTCGGTCAGACCTCGCCGAAGCTGCTCATCGCGGCCGACGGCTACGACTACGGAGGCCGCTCGTTCTCCTGTCTTGATCGGTTGGGCGAGATCGTCGAGCGCCTGCCGTCGGTTGAACAGGTGCTGGTTGTCGGGGTGCTCGAGCCGCTGCCCGACCACAGCGCAATTCGATCGTCGATCTCATGGAATGAGGCCCGGGCGACGTTTCCTGATGCCCAACCGACCTACGCCGCCTTGTCTGCTGACCACCCTCTGTTCGTGCTGTATTCCTCCGGCACGACCGGGAAGCCGAAGTGCATCGTCCACCGAGCTGGGGGCGTGCTGCTCAAGTTGTTGAGCGAGCATCAGTTGCATTGCGACATCCGGCCCGGCGACACGGTCTTCTACTTCACGACCTGTGGCTGGATGATGTGG
>CAZYLX010000212.1:0-6053 GCA_964648595.1 uncultured Acidimicrobiaceae bacterium | reverse complement strand
TCGACCTCGGCCATGAACTGCTTGATCTTCTCCTTGTGCTGCACGCCGAAGCGCTGCTCTTCATCGACGACGAGAAGCCCCAGCTTCGGGAACTTCACGTCATCAGACAGGATGCGGTGAGTCCCGATCAGCACGTCGACTTCGCCAGCCTCACACGCGGCAACGACGGTCTTTGCCTGCTTCGTCGTGAGGAATCGGCTCAGCACCTCGACCCGCACGGGGTACGGGGAATAACGCTCGTTGAACGTCTGGAAGTGCTGCTGGGCCAAGAGCGTGGTCGGCACGAGAATCGCCACCTGCTTGCCGCCCTGGACTGCCTTGAATGCGGCCTGGACCGCGATCTCGGTCTTGCCGAATCCGACATCGCCGACGACGAGCCGGTCCATGGGAACGGCCGCCTCCATGTCGCCCTTGATATCGGCGATGGTGACGGCCTGGTCGGGTGTGAGTTCGTACGCGAACGCCGAATTCAGCTCGTGCTGCCACGGCGTGTCTTCACCGAACGGGTGGCCCTCGGTCGCCATCCGCTTCTGGTAGAGGACGACCAGCTCCTGAGCGACTTCCTCGACCGCGGTACGAACCTTCGACTTGGCCTTTGCGAAGTCGGTCCCGCCGAGGCGATGCAGCGACGGCGACTCGCCGCCGGTGTAGCGACGGATCAAGTCGATCTGGTCAGACGGCAGGTAGAGCTTGTCGTTCCCGCGGTATTCGAGCAGGAGATAGTCACGCTCATGTCCGCCGATGGCCCTCTTGACCATGCCACCGAATTTGCCGACACCGTGCTGGTGATGGACAACGAAGTCCCCGACGTGCAGGTCGTCGAAGAACCCTTCGCTCTGCCGTTTGCGCGGCTTCGCGCGACGGTGGGAACGACGACGACCGGTCAGCTCCGATTCCGGAAGGACGGCAACACCGCTGCCGGCCAGCACGAACCCGCGCTCGACAGTGGCGACAACCAGATGCGCGCCGGGAGTGAAGATCTCCGGATGAGCCGTTCCGTGCTGTTCCGGATGGATTCCCCACTCGGCGAGCAGGTCCGCTACTCGCTTGGCCGAGCCAACGCCATCGGCGGTGATGATGACACGAGCACCGTCGTTGAGCAGCTGTTGGATGTGCGTCGCAAGTGCCTCGCCCGGGGCCGGCCAACCGGACGCGGCGAGAACGGCAACGTCCGGGCCATCTGGCACGGCCATGACTGAAATGGCTGGAGCCGTGGTCTTTGCCAGCAACCGATCGAATGGCAGGTGCAACCGAGGCAAGTCATCGTCGCCGATGGCGGTGTCGTCGGCAACGGCACCCCACGTTCTGGCCAGTGTCGTTGCGAGATCGGCCTCTTCGGCCAGCAGGTCTGCGCCACGGTCGCGCATGCGCCGGGGATCGACCAGCACCACCAACGCGTCGGCTGGGAGGAGATCAGGAAGGACCACTTCCTCATCAGTGAGCCATGGCAGCCACGACTCCATGCCATCGAACAACTCGCCGTCAGCCAGCCGCTGCCACTGTTCTCGTCCCCACGGCTCGGAAGCGATCAGGCCATCTGCTCGTTCACGAACATCGCTGGTCGGAAGCAGCTCCCGACACGGGAAGATCTCGGCTTCGGCGATGTCGATGGTCGACCGCTGATCGTTGATCGTGAAGTGGGTGAGTCGATCGACCTCGTCCCCCCACAAGTCGATCCGGATCGGGGCGTCGGCCGTCGACGGGTAGACGTCAACGATTGAGCCTCGAATGGCAACCTCGCCCCGGTGTTCCACCTGGGGCTCGCGGCGGTAACCCATGGCGACCAACTCGGCGATCAACACTTGAGGATCGAGCTGGTCTCCACTCCCGACGACGATCGGATCGACTTCTCCGACATGGGGACCGAGTCGCTGCACCAATGCCCGAGCCGGAGCAACGATCACCCGCGGGCTCTGGTCGGGATCTTGTAAGTGCCACAGCGTGCGCAGCCGTTGGCCCATCGCCTCGATTGACGGGCTCACCCGCTCAAACGGGAGTGTCTCCCATGCCGGGAAGGACAAGATGTCGTCGGTGCCCAAATACAACCGGAGGTCGGCGGCGAGACGATCAGCGTCTGCTGTGGTGGGCGTCGCGATCAAGACCGGTCGGCGCTCTGACTCGGTGACCATCGCGGCGATCGCGATCGCACGTGCCGGCTCGGCAACGGCGAGCACAGACGTAGCACGACCAATGACTCTGGTGACCGCCTCGTCCTCGGCGACGACTCGGGGGAGGCGCTCGAAACTCACCCGGTAAGGGTACGGGTCAACCTTCCAAACTGGCGGCTCATCGCCCACACGAACACCGCGACCCCGACGCCAACAGAAACGCCGACCGCGTTCGCGATCAGATCCGTGAGTCCGGGGTGCCGGGTCGAGCTCAGCAGCCCTTGCCCGACTTCGACACCGGCCGACAGCGTGATCAGCGAGACGGTGATGAACGTGGCGCTCGTTCGTCGCCCGAATGCGACGTAGCCGAGCACACCGGCTCCGGCCCACAGGACGAAGTGGCCGACCGTGTCGAACGCAAACGGAACATCGCCTCGATCGATCAGATCGAGCCCGACAGATCGCTCGCCGAACGACCCAGCCCGCTGTCCGAAGTCGACGGCGCGTTCGGCCGCACCTGGCGCCCGATCGGCGAGGGACAACACGCCAACGCCGGCGAGAAACATGAAGAAGACAAGCGAACGAAGGAGTCTGCCGGACATGACAACAAGGTAGGGCCCGCGAAGGCAACCCGGTCGCATCGGCGCGAAATCGCACAACATCTGCACAATTCCTGCACAGACACCGGCGTGGGTCCCTCAGCTCGGTCGGCGGTTGACCGTGTTCATCGCAGCATCGATTCCCTGATCGAGGAGCTGCTCGATGGCGTCGGCCGCCTGCTCGATCGATACATCGAGAGCCGCCCGGTCGGCCTTGCTGGGCCGGCGGAGAACGAAATCGCGGGGAGCCTGTGACGCAGGCGGCTTGCCAATCCCGATCCGCAAGCGCACGTAGTCGGTGGTTCCCAAATGTTGGGTGATTGATCGCAGACCGTTGTGACCAGCCAGTCCACCGCCGGCCTTGAGCTTCAGCCGCCCGACCTCGAGATCGAGCTCGTCGTGAGCGATCACGAGGTTCGACGCATCCTCGATGCCGTATCGCCGAGTCAGCATGCGGACCGACTCACCGGAGTTGTTCATGAAGGTCTGGGGGAACGCAACGGCAACCCTTTTCGGGCCAATCCGAAGTTCGGCGGCGAGGGCCCGCTCTTTGCCGCGCTGTAGCCGCTCACCGTGACGTTGTGCCAAGAGGGAAACGAGCTCGGCACCGACGTTGTGGCGAGTGGATTCGAACTCGGCCCCGGGGTTTCCAAGACCGACGACGAGAAGGTCGGCCGGGGTCCCGCGGCGGCGACCCTCTCCCGGCTTGCGGGAGAGGATGGACACGGTCAGTCGTTGGAGGCGTCGTCCGACGCTTCTTCGCCGTCGCCCTCTTCGCCCTCTTCGCCCTCTTCGCCTTCGAGCTCTTCGGCTTCTTCGTCCAGCGACTTGAGGCCGCGAGGCACGACCGGGGCAGCGATGGTGATGCGATCGGAGACCTTGGTGGAAACGCCGTCTGGAAGGTCGATATCGCCCAACGCGATCCGGCTGTCGAGGCTCAGGTTCGTGACGTCGACCTCGATCTGGTTCGGAACCTTCTTGGGGTCGACCACAATCTTCAGCGTGTGCATCTTCTGCTCGATGATGCCGCCATTTTCGAGCACCTCGACGGCACGACCAGTGAGCGTGACGGGAACGGTGACCTTGATCTTGTCGGCGTCGTCGACCCGCAGGAAATCAGCGTGAGCAACGGTGCGCTTGATCGCATCTCGCTGGATCGCTCGGACGATCACGGTGTTTTCCGTGCCATCGACGACCAGCGTGAAGATCGTGTTGAGTCCGGCAGCACCCTTCAGCGCGTCACGCAGTTCGGCGTAATCGACGTGCAGAGGGGTCGGCTCGATGCCCTTGCCGTAGATGACTCCGGGGAGCTGACCCTCTTCACGCAGGCGGCCGGAGGGGCGGGAGCCAATAGCACGGCCCGTAGTTGCAGTTACGACAGTCATGAAACGATCCTCGAGAAGGTGCGCGGGAGGTGCGCGATCAGCTGACGCAGGCTAGCGGGACGATTGCCGCGCGCGGCGCTACTGCTGATTGTGGCCGCCGAAGATTTCGCTGACCGATGAATCGTTGAAGACGGCTCGAATGGCGTCGGCGATCAGCGGAGCGACAGAGAGGACCACCAACTTGTCGAATTGCTTCTCGGGAGGAATCGGAAGCGTGTTGGTGATGATCACCTTGTCGAGCACCGAGTTCTTGAGACGGTCGATGGCCGGCCCGCTGAAGACACCGTGGGTCGCGGCGGCAAGCACCGAGGAGGCGCCCCGTTCGACCAGGAGCTCGGCGGCCTGGCAGATCGTGCCCGCCGTGTCGATCATGTCGTCGATCAGAACACAGTCTCGCCCCTCCACCTCGCCGACGATGTCCTTCGCTTCGACCTCGTTCTTCACGCCTTTCAGGCGACGCTTGTGCACGATGGCAAGATCGGCATGGAGCTGCTGCGCGTAACGCTCAGCCACTTTCACCCGGCCGGCGTCTGGCGAGACGACCACGAGGTTCTCGCTCTCTTGCCTGAGTCGCTTGATGAGGATCGGCATGGCAACGAGATGGTCGACCGGACCATTGAAGAAGCCCTGGATCTGGCCACTGTGGAGATCGATCGACACCAGCCGGGAGGCACCGGCGGCAGCGAAGAGATCAGCGATCAGGCGAGCCGTGATCGGTTCGCGCCCTTCGGATTTCCGATCCTGACGGGCGTAGGCATAACACGGGATGACCGCAGTGATTCGCTTGGCCGAGGCGCGCCGTGCAGCGTCCACCATGATCAAGTGCTCCATCACGGCGTCATTCAGCGAACGACCATCGAGGTTGCTGTGGCTCTGGATGATGAAGACGTCGGAACCACGAATGGATTCGGAAAATCGGCAATGCGTCTCACCATTGGCGAACTGGCTGAGATGGGCTTCGGTCACCTCTACCCCGAGGTTGTCGGCCACTTCGTGAGCCAACTCGGTGTTGTGCCGCCCGGCGAAAAGATGCAGCTTCTTGGTCGTTACGGCTTCCATGGTGTCCCCTTGGTTCCGTTGGCGGTGTGCCGTGCAGTCGCTGCCCGAAGTCTGACCCGCGTCTCAGCTACGAGGTGAAGCATAGAAGGGTCCGGTGACGGTGCCATCTCCCACCTGGGCACCGGCCTCGACGACGGCAAACGGACCGATCTGGCAGTTCTCGCCGATGATCGCTCCGCGGGCCATCGTCTTCTCGATCACGGTGTTGCGGCCCACAGTCGAGCGGTCGATGCGCGAGTCCGGCCCGATTTCGCAACCATCGCCGATGACGGTCGATCCCTGAAGCATCGTGCCGGGGAAGAGGGTGACGTCGACACCGAGCTGCACCGTGACGTCGATGTAGGTGCGCTCCGGATCGACCATTGTGACCCCACGATCCAACCAGCCTCGGTTGATTCGCCGCCGCAGCTCGGCCTCGGCATTCGCCAGGCCGGATCGATCGTCGACGGGCTGGATCGAGAAGAGATCGGCATCGAGGGCGGCAGTGATCACCGGGTGACCACTGTCGGCCAGAACGGTTGGCACGGTGCTCAGATGGTGCAATCCGGCACCGAACGCAGGAGCGGAACGGCGAGCGGCGGGAGCCAGCAATTCGCGCCGAACGCAGTAGATGCCGAGGCCGACCTCCACCAATTCGTCGGTGGGCGGAGCGTCGGCCGCATGAGTGAGACCGATGATGGCGCCTCGTTGATCGCGATCGATTCGCGGCCAGCGCTCGCTGCCGGCGACCGCGGAGGACAGGACAGTGCATGCCGCGTCGTGCTTGCGGTGTTCGTAGACCAGGCCGGCGACGGTCTCGAGATCGAGCAACGGCAGATCGGCCAAAACGCGGCTGAGCGTCGCCCTGTCGATCTTCGACGCGCAGCCGGCGTTGTGCACCAGGCGTGTCAGCTTGACCTGGT